>CAZZKP010000042.1:0-14001 GCA_964654675.1 uncultured Bifidobacterium sp.
TATACAAGCAAGACACATGAAAAATCAAATCGTTTCCGAGTACGTAAAATACTGCCTAAAAATGGGGCATGCGCCGGCCAATGTATTTCAGCTTTGCGAGCATTTGGGTATCGCTGAAACTGAGTTTTATCATCATTTTGGTAGTTTGGAAAAGGTAGAGGAATCTGTTCTGCTCATTCGTTGGCAAGGTGTGGCTGAAAAATTTGCACAGGATGATCAATTCTCAACTTTTGGTATCACAGAAAAGATGCTCACATTGCACTTTGCATACATCGAGAGTTTGCGCGAGATCAGAAGCTATTTGCAATGGAAACTTAAAGACTGGAAAAATCCTATGGACCAGATCAAAGGCCTGATGTCGTTGAGACAAGCCTTCCAAGATACCGTGTCGCCGATGCTCAGTGCTGCGAGTAACCTTGGTGAGATTCCCGACCGCAAAGTGATATCAAAATTGAATGTAGAGGCTTTGGGAATGAACTTGGCTTTTGTGATTCATTTTTGGTTGAAAGACGATTCTGCCGATTTTGAGCGGACCGATGCTTGTATCGAGAAATCAGTTCAGCTCACCATGGATTTTGTGGGTAGGAATGCAGTTGACAAATTGTTTGATTTTGGCAAATTCTTGTTTCAAGGATTTCAACGATGATAGAAACTCAAGACAATATCCCCACCTCCAAAATGGGTCGGGCAATGAAATTGGTGGGTGCAGGTGCGAAAGTGGGTGGGAACTACCTCAAATATTACGCGAAAAAGACCATCAATTCAGAGACGACGAAGGAAGAATTGCACAACGACAATGCCAGCGATATTTATCAATCGCTGAGTAAGTTGAAGGGCAGCGCGCTTAAAGTGGCTCAAATGCTCAGTATGGACAAAAATTTGTTGCCGCGGGCATACACAGACAAATTTGCGATGTCTCAGTATTCAGCGCCGCCAATGTCTGGCCCGCTCGTTGTTCGAACATTTGAAAAATCGGTGGGAAAATCTCCGTTTGACGTATTTGATCAATTTGAAACACAATGCACCGCCGCGGCGAGTATTGGACAAGTCCATAAAGCGAAAAAAGATGGCAAAACCTTGGCTGTTAAGGTTCAGTATCCTGGCATCGCAGACAGCATTCAGAGCGATTTGCGGATGGTGAAGCCCGTGGCAAATGCGATGTTTGGTTTGCCAGAAAAGGAGATGCAAAAATATTTCCAAGAAGTGGAGGAGAAGCTCATCGAAGAGACCAATTATTCCCTTGAATTGCAACGATCGCAAGAAATATCAACCACTTGTACCAATATTCCTGATGTGTTTTTCCCTGTTTACTATCCGGAATACAGTAGTTCAAAGGTGTTGGTGATGGATTGGTTGGAAGGCGATCACCTCAAAGAGTTTTTGGAAAAAAAGCCATCGCAAGAAGTCAGAAATCGGGTTGCGCAAGCCCTTTGGGATTTTTACAATCACCAGTTGCATACTGCCTTAGCCATTCATGCCGATCCACATCCGGGTAATTTTCTTCTGCAGGAAGATGGGAGAGTGGGTGTTATTGATTTTGGTTGTGTAAAAGTGGTTCCGGAGGATTTTTACTACCATTATTTCCCGCTTTTGGTCCCTGAGATTAGAAACAATCAGGCGGTAGTTGATCAGTTGTTAAGCCACATTGAGATCATTTTCCCCCAAGATTCTCCTGCGGTAAAAGTTGAATTGCAAACGGCCTTTTTAGAAATGACAGCATTGTTGAGTCGACCTTTTGAATCGCAGAAGTTTCAATTTACCAACGATTTTATTGATGAAATATACGCCAAAGGAGAAGAGATTTATCAAATTCCGGAAGTAAAGCGACCCACCCAACCTCGTGGTAGTAAACATGCCTTGTATGTCAATCGGACCTATTTTGGGATATACAGCATGATGGCGGATTTGCAGGCGGAGATTTCAACCCATGCCGATTTATGGTCGGGTAAATTGATGTCGCACTGGGGCATAGAAAAACCATAAAGGTGGTCGGATCCCAATCTGTGTATGACTGGGATCCAACACGATGGACTCAGGGTTACAGTGCGATATTCACACTACACAATATACTTCTTCCATCCGATGGGAGTAATCCCGGTCCAGGATATCCACCGGAACGACGGGTGAAATAGCTGCGGTTCAACAAGTTGTTGATGCTACACTTGATCTGAATTTTTTGGTTTACCGAGATCGTTGTATTCCAATCAAAGATGTGATATTCCGGAATGTAGCCGTTCACGCCTGTACTCAAGGGTTTTGATGTATTGTTGGCATCGGAATAACAGCCGGATACATAGCTCCACTGAATTTGATTGAGGATGCTGCGCGCGGGATGGGATTTTGATTTGATTTGGAATCCCATCCCCGCGCGCAAGATGTGTCGGGGTGCATTTTCAACCCAATTTCCCTTCAAATTCAAGGTCTCATATTTTCCTGCGGTGTTTTTGATCGTTACATTGTAATCGCCATATTTGGCGTTGGTTAATGCATACGAAATGTAAATGGGCAATCCCCATGAGGCGTTAGGTCGCACTTTTTTTACCCAATCAATGTCGAGTATCCCTTCGAAACCCTGACTGAGACTGTTCCCTACATTCGTTTTTACTGTAACGGCGTTGCCCGCATCGTTGATTCTGGTGATTCTGCCAATTCTGTTGTTGTATTGCAAAACAAACAAACTCGCATCAAAATACAGCCAATCCCCGCGTCTGCCCCTAAAACCCAAATCGTTGTTGCTGCCTGTGGCATCCTTCAAATTGGGGTCGATTTGCTCCGTGCTGGGCATCGCTTGTAAGTCGCTGAACAAAGCAGGTCTGTAATTCTGTGTCAAATTACCATAAATTTCTAGGCCATTCAATAAATGGTATTCGGCCGACAATCCCCCCAACAAGAATTTTCTGTTAAATGGACTCGCTTGCACGGGGATTGCCTCGCCGGTGCTCGCAAATCCAAGCCGACCTGCTACGGTAGAATGTATCGATTCCAATCGTAAGCCGGGAATGAGAATGAATCGAGAATTCACCCGTACGATTTGTTCCGCAAACCAAGCTACGTTAAATGTACTGAAGGCCAATTCAACAGGGAAGGGTTTTGTGGTTGTAAAATTGGCATCCACACCCGTACTGCCAATTCCTTTTTGAAAACGCTGGGTTTGGCCTTTGAAAAGGCGGATTCCTGTGCTGATGGTTTGACGCATTCCCATCAAGCGGTAATGTTTCAAATAGGACAATTCCGTCCCTGCATTTTTGTATTTATCCGTAGACAAATCACGCTCCGAATATTGTCCGGTACTCTGATTGATTGTGTCGGGAACCAAAATGCTGGTGATATTGCCAACGCTGTGTCGAACAGCCGACATCCCAAAAATGAGCCACTGAATTCTACTCGTTGAGGATAGTTCGTGATTCAATTTCATATTCAAGGTGTTCCAAGGCGTGGAAAACCAGTTTCTACTGCGATGACTTAAGGTGGCACCCAATCCATAAAGCTCTTTGTCTGTGATGCCTCCGGGTTGTTGACTTTCCATGTTGTAACGCATGTAATCGGCGGTAAGGGTGGTTTTTTTTCCCATTTGATACGTCGCCGATCCAAACATCGTCTGGGTTTGATATTGGCTATTGTTTCTGTATCCATCGGCGCTCCTGCGATCAAAGAAGGTGTAGTAATAACCCTTTTTTCCTTTGCCCCCAAGGCCTAGGAACGAATTGTACAGGCCAAAGCTCCCCACCGTTTGATTGCACTCCAATTGCAACGGTTTGCGAAAATTGCTGCCATCCTTCATGATGTAGTTGATCATGCCACCAAATTGAGGTCCATATTGCAAAGCACCAGCCCCGCGGATGATTTGGATTCGTTGTACCGCCTGCATCTGCGGATTGTAGTAGGCTTCTGGATAACCGTAGGGGTCGGCGGAAATATCGGCGCCATTCTGCCGAATGTTAAATTCCCAGCTTCGGTTCGGACTCAACCCACGGTTTGCAATGCCAATTTGTATGCCTGATCCGTCGCTTTCCCAAATCTGAATTCCTGGCACCTTCGCGAGAATCTGTCGCATCGAATTGTTCACAACCACATTGTTTACTTGATCCATTACCACCAAGCTGTTTTTCTTGCCGGCATTGATTTTTGTTCCAACAATCTCCGGTAACATGATCACATCGCGTTGCTGACCTTTGCCAACGAGGTTTATTTCAGATAAGTATTCAATGTGCTCAGCGGGTTTTCCCGGAATGGGAAATACTGTAGTATCAGGGATGATTTGGCCAAAAAGAGGGAAAATCGCAGTTCCCAATAAAAAGAGGCAGTGGAATTGGGGTCGTGAAATAGGGGTTTGATTCATCAGGCTGTAATGATTCTAAATGTGATGCAAAACTATGCTTATTTAGAAAGATTACAAATATAATGTAGAAAGATTTTAAATAACATGATAAAAGTCAGTATTTCCGGCCCTTCCATACAGTTTTTCGAGGCAACAAAAAGAAGATCGATGTACCCACCGTCACAATCATCAAGTAGAATTCATAAATCAGATGCCATGCCCAGGTGGGCGGTTTTTCTCCAACATTGTTGCAAATGCGATTGATTTGTATCGTTTGTAAAATCCACTTCACTGCCCAAATGGAAATAAATATCCATTCGGCTCTACCCAAATCGCTGGAAGGGGTAGACCAAGTCCACCGCATCAATGCTAGACCCAATGTGGTGAGGGGAATGGCGAAATAAAACAAACCAAATACACCAAATAGCAGCCACCAATACCAGGGCAGCTCTTTTCCCCCGCTCAACCAACGTTTTCTTTGATGCAATAACGCGGAAAATCCTTTGGTTTCAACCGAATGGGCCAGAACATCCGGCGCCATTACGTTGTTCCATCCGTACCCTTTGGCGCAGATTTCACTGTAGAGTTTGTAGTCTTCGGTTATAGAAAATTTGATATTGGCATAGCCACCCGTTTCCCAATACGCATTTTTTCTGACAATCATATTGTTTCCCACTGCAGTCGCAGGAATACCTGCATAGGAAATGACATTGAGCAAACCCATGAAATAGGTCCAATCGATGCCTTGAAGCTTGGCCCATACAAATTCCCAACCTTTCGCATGAATATCCGCGTGAACCATGGTGGTGCCGCTCGCAACGCCGGTGTTGTCAGACATGCTTTGTATCATTGCCTTGGCCCACTGCGGCTTTACGCGGACATCGGCATCGGTGATGAGATAAAACTCTCCAACCGCATGAATGTCAAGTTGCGCCATCACACGGGCTTTTGCCTTTAGCCCAGAATCATTGTCAACAATGTCGATGACTTGAATATATGAATGGGTTTGAGCCCATTCCCTGGCTATCTGAGCCGTGTTGTCGCTGCTTTGATCGTTCCCAACCAAAATTTGCAGTTTTTCTTTGGGGTAGTCGAGCGCGCACAAGGCCGCCAAACAATCGCCAATGTTCTCACCTTCATCCCTTGCGGCGACCCAAATACTGATTTGAGGCCAAGGGGTAAGTGGCGCCAGGAATTTTGCTTTATATCGAAATAAAAAATAGTTCTGAGCGATCTGAATGGCTATGTAGGCCGCCGCAATCAAAAATAAAAAGGGGTGAATGGCGCATACCCAATGCCAAATGGTATTCATTGTGATTACAGTGTTTCAAAGGTAAAACCTTCAGCCAACATGGCTTCCAAATATTTCGGCAGGATTTGTTTTAATTGATTCACTGCCTTTTCGCTGTCGTGAAAGACCACAATGCTGCCGGGTTTTGCATTTTTTATCAGCGCTGACAAACTCCTTTCACAATCCAAATGCTTGTCGTAATCGCAACTCAAATCACTCCATTGGATGATTTCGTAGCCCTTGGCGCGCAACAGTTTGATTTGTGATGGCTTGATTTGGCCGTAGGGTGGACGAAACAATCGGGGTTGATCTTTTTCACTGTTCAAGGGTTCATGAATTTTGCGAATTTCTGTATCGCAATTGTCGATGTCCATTAGGTAATCGGTGTTTTTGTGCTTCCATCCTTTGATGTGATGCATCGTGTGGTTCCCAATTTGGTGTCCTCCCTTTGCGATTTCTTTCGCCGTTTCTGGATGTTTTTTCAAATTCTCACCCACACAGAAAAACGTCGCTTTGATTTGATGTACTTTCAATATGTCCAACACCCAGGCTGTGATTTCAGGGTGAGGACCATCATCGAAAGTCAGATAAATCACTTTCTCTTTCTCTTCTTTCCGCCAAGTACAGGAAGGAATTAGCCATTGAATTGTGGAAGGAACGGAAAAAAAGTGCATCGTGAAGCAAAGTTGTGACTTTTGACATGTTTTCACAACCCAACATGGATTAAATTTGTAGCATATGGCAGAAAAAGTAACTCTCGTGGGCGGTGGATTGGCTGGAAGTCTTATGTCGATCTATTTGGCCAAGCGTGGCTATGAAGTATATATCTATGAAAGACGTGGCGACATGCGTTCGGGAAATTACGTCGGTGGTAGAAGTATCAACTTAGCACTTTCTACCCGGGGTTTGCGCGGTTTGGCCAAAGTGGGATTGGATCAAGATGTGTTGGATATCTCTATTCCAATGACCGGCAGAATGATGCATTCGGTGGATGGGGCCTTGAAGTATCAGCCTTATGGCAAGGATGGTCAGGCGATCTACAGTGTTTCACGAGGACAATTGAACATAAAATTGCTTCAATTGGCGGATCAATATCCCAATATTCACATGTTTTTCAATTACAAATGCGTTGCAACCAATTTGGAGACTTGCGAAACGACGTATGTGAATGATAAGGGGGAAACGATTGTTGACAAGGCCGATGTGGTTTTGGGTACTGATGGTGCCTTTAGTGCTTTGCGGGATTCGATGCAACGGACTTCAAGATTCAATTTTTCTCAGACCTATGAAAATTATGGTTACAAGGAACTCGAAATTGTTCCCGATGCCAATGGGGATTTTCAGTTGGATAAAAACTGTTTGCATATCTGGCCACGACAGAGCTTTATGATGATTGCTTTGCCTAATCCGGGCGGCAACTTTACGTGTACCTTGTTCATGCCATTCGATGGAAATCCAGGGATAGATCAGTTAACTACGGCTGAGGAAATCACGGCCTTTTTCCAACTTCACTTCCCAGATGCTATGACGATGATGCCAGGTTTGGTAGATGATTATCTCAATAACCCTACGGGTGTTTTGGCCACGATGCGCTGCTATCCTTGGGTTAGAGGCAACAATGCGTTGATGGGAGATAGTGCTCATGCCATTGTGCCCTTCTATGGTCAAGGAATGAATTGCTCCTTTGAAGATTGTGTTGTGTTGGATGAATGTATAGAGGAATTGGGGGGTGATTGGGGTTCTGTTTTGGACGCATATCAAAAGTTGCGCAAGCCCAATGCAGACGCGATTGCACATTTGGCGTTGCAAAATTTTGTAGAAATGCGAGATTTGGTGGGCAGCGATGCGTTTTTATACAAAAAGAAAATCGAACATACCCTTTCTGAAACCTATCCTGATTTGTTTGTTTCTCAATACGAAAGAGTGACGTTTTCTACGCGTGATTACGCAGAAGCTTTGGCGTATGGAGAACTAAACGACCGTGTTTTGGAGGCGATTATTCAGAATAAGTGGGAAGATAAGTTGGACGATAGGGGTTTTGTAGAAACTTTGTTTGCCGATCAGAAGTAATTGTTTGACATCACTTTAGGTGGTGTTTCTTTTTTTCTTTCGCTTCTATGCTATCGATGATATCGGGGTTGTAATGGGTTTTGTATTTGCCTTTTAGGGTAAACTTGCCTTGGCGTTCGCTGCGGGTGTCGCGAATGGGCTTGAGGATTTTTATGTATGCAACAACACTCATTCCGGTGATGAGCAAAAAAAAGGCAATGGCTACGGTCAGTTTGATTTTTTGTTGCTTATTCATTTTAGGGGTTGAAGGGGTGTTGTAATTGCTGACCAACATTAATTAGATCTTGAATCACGGCGTCTACCAAAGGGATTCCATGAATGTTCCTATACTCGCTTTGATGGGTTTCGTTTTCACCGGGAATTAAGACACGCTCCACGCCCTGGGCCGGTTCTGTGGCTTTGAATCGCTGAATCCAGAGGTCCATGTCTTTTTGGAAGTCGTGGAGATCTCTAAATCCCTCTACATCCCAGCAGCCGACGAAGTGACCTAGGCCTTTTCCCGGTTGATCAGCGCGGGGTTGGAGGAAACTGACAAAGGGAGGAACCCAAGGGCCAAAATTGGCACCGTTGAGTACACCGGAAAAGATATCTACCCAAGCGCCCAATCCATAGCCTTTGTGATAGGCATGATCGATATCTGATCCCAAGGGCAGTAGCAATCCGCCTTGTTTGAGGGCTCCGGCATCTTGGGTGTTTTCCCCTTTTTTGGTTAAGGCCCAACCTTGGGGAATGGGTTTATTTACTCTCTCGGCGATTTCGAGTTTGCCATTGGCTGCGGCGGAAGTGGCCATATCGAGAACAAAAGGAAGTTCATTTCCCGCGGGGATGGCCACACAGATGGGGTTGGTTCCGAGCATGCGTTCTGCGCCGCCTGCGGGAGTGACAAGAGGAGAGGCGTTGGTGGTAGAAAAACCTATGTAATTGTGGGGAAGGGCCATCATGGCATGATAGGCCGCAATCCCAAAATGGTTAGAGTTTGATATGCCC
Organism: uncultured Bifidobacterium sp.; assembly: GCA_964654675.1. Classification (GTDB taxonomy): domain Bacteria; phylum Bacteroidota; class Bacteroidia; order NS11-12g; family UBA955; genus UBA955. The sequence goes on from CAZZKP010000042.1 coordinate 8,667, forward strand.
ACCCAACCTGACCCACATTCGTGGGTCATTTCCAGCGCCTTTTGCATGGCAAAAGGCGCGGAAATAAGTCCTATTGCGGCATCGGCCTCCAGATGGCCGGTGGCTCGTTTGCGTTGGGTGAATTGCAAATTTGGGGTAGGGTTGATTCTGCCGGCTTCGATCAAACGGATGTAACCACTCAAACGGGCCACACCATGGCTATCGATGCCGCGCAAATCGGCCATCATTAATACGTCCGTGGCCAACTGAGCATGCTCCTCCGAGAATTTTAATCTCAGAAAGATGTTCTCGAGCCAAGCGCGCAGCGCTTGGCTCGACACGATAGAATGATCGACCTCCATCATCATTTCAATGTTTGCTTTAACAAAGTCTGCAGTCCGTCCTGCTTCAACCAGAAATCCGCAGATTTGGATGCCTCAGGCAATGAAAATTCATATTTCACTTCAGGGAATTTTGAAAATTCCCCCGATAAACTTCTTCCAATACCCGCACGAGAAACAACCAATGTTACCTCCTTGGGCGCGCCAATTTTCAAGTAAAGTTCATCAATATTGTTTTCAATACGATTTCCGTTTAATAATATCAACTCGTCGTTCACATTCACTTTGAATCGGAACCCCGCTGCCATCGGATGCGCATGAATTCCCTTCACGATCGTTCTTCCGCCAACCAATTCGCAGGTTAAACCGAATTTCAACGACTCACTGTTGGTGATTTTTGTATCTATGCCCAATGCCATCAATATCCCCTTGTAATCGGGAATCTCCGTTGTGTGCAATAATTGCTTGGCCAAATCATCAAAGGAAATTGGAAGCGTATTGGCAACGCCCTTGCCATTGACCAGGGTTTTTACGGCACTGATAAAATCTTTTTCAGTAATTCCCGCACCCTCTGGACCTAAGGCCTTGTTTGCGTAAAAATTGCGCCACAAATAGTGCATTACATCATCCAAATGGAGGCTGCCACCCGTGTTCGCCGAAATCCAAGCATCAAACAGAAATCCCACAATTACGCCCTTGGAATAGTAACTATAGGTGCTGTTTTTTGAATTTTCATTGGGACGGTATTCCTTAATCCAAGCATCATGACTCATCTCCGTAATCGTTGCAACACGAGCTCCCATGCGGTTTTCGTGGGCGTTGATGTAACCCGCCATCGACCCTAAGAATTCTTTGTGCGATACGATGCCTGCTCTCAATAACGCGATTTCGTCGTAGTAGCTCGTGATGCCCTCCGCAAGCCAAAGCATGCTGGTGTAATTCTCTTCGCCATATTTGAAGGGTCCCAATTCAATCGGACGGATGCGCTTCACATTCCACAAGTGGAAATACTCATGGGCCACCAATCCCAAAAAGCCTTTGTATCTCGCCGCATCCGTATATGCCCAGCGACTCATCATCAGAACCGTACTGTTTTTGTGCTCCAAGCCTCCGCCGCCCGATTCTACATTTTGTACGATAAACGTATATCGCTTGCAGGGGTGTTCTTTGATGATGTCTTTCATCGTGGTACACATCAATCTCATGTCCTTGGCGAGCCGTTCTTGATTGGCGTTGCTCACCCCAACCAGCGCCACTTCATGCGGAATGCCTGCTACATCAAACGTGAATTTGTCGAAATGGCCCAACTGCACAGGTGCATCAACCAAATCATCAAAGTTGGGGTAAGTGAAGTCTATGCGTTTCAAGGCAAGGGCCAATTCTGCCTCTGTATACTCTCTTTCCGGCAGGGGGGAGCCATTTGCGAATTCCAAAGCGGTCGCATGACTGAACCACCTCACAGGATAATCAATTCCCAAATCGCCGCCCAAATGCTCAGATCCTTTCACGGTCATCAGTACAGAAGCCATATTCAATAGGGCCTGATCATCATCAATAAAGCTGGTACGAACACTGAGCTCAAAACAATATACCCAATAACTGAATTCGATACTTTGAATTCCCTTGGGTACCAAAACGCGCCAAGTATTTTTATTTGTTTTCGAAAATTCTAAGGTTTGGCCAAAGTTCAAAGGAGGTTCCACAAAAACCATTTTGGATTCCTCTGCTGTGAGTCCGGAGGCTTTGACGGATTCTACATTTTTGGCAAATTCTCGGGCCAAATAACTGCCAGGTGTCCAAATGGGCATGTAAACATCCAGTGCGCCAGGTTTCACATCTTCAATACGCAGTGTTACCATGGCGTAATGACTGTGTGGTGATTCGATTTTGATGTTGTAGTGAACGCGTGGTGCGCTCTGTGATTTGGCTGAAACGGTCATGGCAGTAATTGATATTAATGCGAGTCCCAAGGTTTGAAATATCCTTAGCATGTTACAAAAATCCACTATTTTGTTGATGTTTCCACCATTTTTTAAATACTTTGGGTGGCCGTTTTCCTCGAGATAAACAAAAATAATTTTAAATAATTCTGTATATTCGTAAAGATGAGAAATTTTACCTTGTTTGTCCAATCCGTGGGTTTTACATCACTCTTGGTGATTTGCTCAATGAGCGTCGCATTCTCAACAAGCTCTTGTAAAAAAGATACCGCCCTTCCTCCGGTACCCAAAGACAGCGTAGACAACGTGACATCCGCCCAAAAAGCTTTTGACCTACTTGTGCTTGGCAAGGAATTTTATATGAAAAAAGGGGTGGATTCTGCCGGGACTGACCTTACAAGTTCTTATGCGGATCAAATTTATGTATTGCAAAAAGAAACCTATGAAAACGGTCCTTTGGTCGTTACTGCAGGCGGAGTAAATTACAATGGAACTTGGAAAGCGAATTCGGATTATTCAAAATTGGAATTGAATGTAACGGGCCGACCTGATTTTTCTTTTTACAGTATTCCATGGCGTGTAACAAGTAAAACATTCACAGGTCTTAAAATGGTGCCCCAAGCAACGAATTCGGGTGCTAAAACCTTGGAACTGGAAAAAAAGTAATTCGGGAATTACAATTTTGACTTAAATACAGGTACGGTTGAGCAAGGTTCTCCGTACATGATGCTCTTCACGCTCGGCGCCAAGAGTCTGGTGATTTCTGCGTAAGCCGCGGCGGTGACCGGCAAATCTCCACACCCTTTGACAACGATTTTTCCATCAATGAACGCAGTTAAATCAACTTTGCTCAGTGCATTCCGCCAAAGGACGGCTTCAAGGGCTTGTAAATCGCCAAATACCACTTCTTTGGCAACATTCGATAACTTGGCGGTGATCAGCATATAAGCCCAGGTGGGAACGATTGCATCAGCGCTGCAACCAATGGCCACAAAGCAATTTTGATATTCGGACCAATCATGAGTTTTTACCCAGTCTCTGAAATCCTTCTCTTTTAACACCATTCCCATGAAAAGGATATCTTTTATGTCGATGTATTTTCTTTCACCCGCCGGGAAATATTCCTCCAAATTGAAGGTGATTAATCCGCTATTGGCGACCTTATTGACGAAAACTTCTTCCATAAATGGGTAATTCACTACAAATATACAAGGGAAAGAATAAACCTTGGGTTAATCAACCAAAGTAACTTTGATGGTATTGGTTCGCTGTTTTTTGTGAATCGGCATGCTCGCGCAATTGATGACATATTGGCCTGATTGCACCTGATTTTCCTCTTTTAATATGTCAACCACGTCCTGAAACGTATCGTCGGTACTTACAAATTTATCGTAGAAAAACCCTCGCACACCCCAAACCAAGTTCAGTGTGGCAAGCAATCGTTTGTTGTCGGTAAAAATGTAGACGTTGGCTTCGGGCCGATAACTGGCTACCCGAAAACCCGTAAATCCCGATTTTGTCATGGCTACAATCGCCGAAGCATGCAAATGGTCGCTCATTCTTACCGCGGTAAAGCAAATTTCATCGCTGGCAAAAGTGGGGGAGTCATTGGTGGGTTTTACCCCTTTGTAGTAGGTTCTACGGTCGCTTTCTACATCGGTAATGATGCTGCTCATGATTTCAATGACTCTCAATGGGTGCTTGCCTACACTGGTTTCAGCCGATAACATCAAGGCATCTGCTCCATCCAAAACGGCATTGGCCACGTCATTGATTTCCGCCCGAGTGGGCATACTGTCTACGATCATTGATTCCATCATTTGCGTGGCGATGATACATGGTTTCGCCGCCGCCAAACATTTCTCTACAATGGATTTTTGAATCAACGGAACACGCTGCATTGGGACTTCAACACCCAAATCGCCGCGGGCAACCATGATGCCATCCGATACTTTTATGATTTCGTCAATGTTTGCAACAGCCTCAGGTTTTTCGATTTTCGCGATCACTTTTGTGTGGGTACCTTTCAATGCGATCAATCGTTTTAGCTCGATGATATCATCGGCGGACCTTACAAAACTCAGAGCCACCCAATCCATCTCCTGTGACAAACCATATTCTAGGTCGGCCAAGTCTTTTTTGGTTAAGGAGGGGACCGTTAAGTTGGAATCCGGCAGATTGAAACCCTTGTTCGATGACAATGGGCCTGCAGCGATCACTTTTGCCTTGAGGGTTGTTTCATTGATTTTTTCAACGAATTCAAGCGCCACTTTGCCGTCGTTCAATAAAATCCGTTCACCAAGCTTGCAATCATTGATCAAACGTTTATAACTCACATAAAGGACTTCGGCGGTGGATATTTGCTCTTCCGTTGTAACAAGTACAAAACTGTCTTCGGTCAAATGAATTTCACCGTCAACTTTACCAATACGCAATTTGGGCCCCTGTAAATCTTGCAATAAGGCAATGTTGGCACCCAGTTTCTCATTGACAGTTCTAATGTTATCGATGACTTCTTGGTGTTGTTCATAGGTTCCGTGGGAAAAGTTGAGACGACAAACATCAACACCGGCGAGAATGATTTTTTCCAACATTTCAACGCTGCTTGTGGCAGGTCCGATGGTGGCGACAATTTTGGTTTTGTTAAATTTACCTTGATACATGGTGTTTTTCTTCCATCACAGATGACTCAAAGCCCTTAACCATGTCAGTTTTGCATGTTTCTCCATCGGGAAGATGTAACTCATTTGAATGGATTGGATCTTTTTTAATCCATCTACCCATTCAACGATACCTCCCAATTCATCTGCGGCACGCAAAAGCAACCAATAATCTGGTGTAGGTTTCCCACTGTAAAGCAATCCGCCACTCCCTTTGTTCTCCACCAACCACATTTCACAAACGGATTCACTGCCTTCGAAGTAGTATTCTACATGCTTTGATTCTGTAATCTTCGACAAAAATACTGAAAAGGTATCGTCTTGCCGTTGAAATTTTGAAGAAAAAGTGTCATCTAGACACCAAGCCATGTAATGTGGCGGTATTTGGGCGTGGATGGCGAAGATATCGAGGTCG
>CAZZKP010000043.1:0-13951 GCA_964654675.1 uncultured Bifidobacterium sp.
GCTTTATTTAGAATGGGTTCGTATTGTTGGAGGCGATTTGCTTCGAGGAAGAAAAACTTTTGTTTGATCCAGCGGCGCTCGGCGAAGCCGAGCGCCCGATAATAGTTGTGCTCCACGTTGTGGGCCCTTACCACCGTGGTGCGCTTTGCAATTTCAGGGTATTGCAAATAAGCGGTGGTATGAAGTCCCTCGAAAAGAATGGGGTCATTGTCTTTCAATAAGTTTGCGAGCAAGGCTTTGCTGTTTCGCGTATTCACCACAAAAGGGGTGGTTCCCCAAAACGGGTTGACCCATGTTCTGCGGTAATAGTATATCGTTTTGTGCGTTAATGCTTCAAGCGCCGGAGCCGGCATTTTGCCCTTGTATAAAAAAACATGCAATGTGATTTTAACGCCGAGGTCGTGTAGACTTCTGATTTTATGAAAAATGTCCGTCGCCCCGCCGTAATCGGGTGGGTAGGGAAGGTCAAATGCGATGATATGGATGCTCGGGGCCGACATGCCGAAGGTGAAATGGGTGGTAAAGGTCTTGTTTTTTGATGAAAAGTTAATTCAATACCTGGTGAAAAATGTTGAATAGTGTGGGTGTTTCGTTATCCCAAGTCCATTTTTCGCTGGCCAATTTGCATTGCAATTTGATTTCATTGTATCGCTTGCTATCGGACAAAAGAAGATTGGCTTGTTTTACGATGTCGCCAATATTCGGTTCAGTGGGGATGCCCACGTCGAATTCCTTGAGCAGTTCCAGGTATTCTGGAAATGGGTTTATTAGACTGGGTAAATGCGCATTTGTATAATCGAAGAATTTGTTATTCAGAGACAGATAGTAGCTCAGTCCAGCGTTTTGACTCACATTGTAGCCGATATAGGCTTGTTTTGTGAGTTGTGTCAGTTCGTTGGGCGGGACCATGCCCAGAAACAGAACCTTGTGATGGAGTTGGAGCGATGTGGTTAGTTCTCTCAGGGTATGAGAGAGGTCTCCTTCGCCAGCTAGGACGAGGATCGCGGGGATTTCCGACATGGCTTGAATGAGTGCTTCCAGCCCACGGGCTTCATTGAGTGCCCCTTGATACAAAATCAACGGCTGTCCCTGGAGTAGGTCGATTTTGGTTTGCCAAGCAGGCGATGGAGGATGAATGGAATTGTTTTCGGGGCGATTGATGGGCATATTTCTCACCACTGCCACGGAAATGTTGTATTTGTCTTGGAAGTATTGTGCGATGGCTGGGCCCACGGTGAGGGCTGCGTTTGTGTGTTTGAAAGTGAATTTTTGAACGGCTTCCCAAATATTTTGGATGGGTTTTCTTCGGGCGACTTCGGGCGTGTGCGTGAAGAGCTCATGGGCATCAAAAATATGGGGTTTGCGTTTGAATTTGGCGGCGATTATGCCTGGGATGGAAGTGTCTAGGTCGATGCTGCAAACGGCATCAAATCGCTGAAACAACAAGAAAAACAACAGTCTGAGGTTGTATTCGAGGTAGAACAATTTGCCGGTAGTGAAAAGGAGGTGTTTGAGTCGAATTTGTTGGTAGGGTTGATTTGGGAGAGGGATGGAGGTGGGCAGATGTCGGCCGACCAGGGCTACGTCGTAGCCCGCGGCCGACATTGTAGTGCAAATGCGTAACATTCGCTGGTCGTACCGCAAATCGTTGGTGACAGTAAAAATTATTCGCTTACCCATGTCAGTTCTCCTTGATTGTTTTCAATGATACAACCTTCGTCCATTAATGTCCGCAATCCTTGGGTAAGAATTTCTTTTTTGGCCAACGGGATTTTTGTCATTACGAGGCTTGTATTTTGCGGCTGGCCCTGCAGGGTGGTGTGCCACCACCTGCGGGCCAGCCGCATGGGGTCTGATTCTGCATTTTTACGACAGTTATCGCATTTGCCACAGTCATTGGCGTTTCCACCAAAATATTGGATCCAAAATGCGGATCGACATTCATTGCTGTGTGCGTAATCATATAGCTTTTGCAGCGCCTCTACACGTCGTTGATAGAGTTTCATAAGCCCCTCAACGTGAATGCTTGGGTATAGGCTTCTTCCTTCGGGTAGGATGATTGTGGGGAGATCTGTGGCGGGGTAGTATCGCAGTATGCCTCTTTTTTCAAGGAAAAGCAGGTCTTTCTTGAGCTGCTCCGCTTCGCTCCGCAGCCGCTGTGCCAGCCACTCCTCGTTGATGACCACCGGATGGTCAAACACTCCGCCCTGTCCCCTGAGAAGGATGTCGAGTAGGGGGGATAGCGACTTGCTATTTTCCTTGAAATCATAGACTTCATCGTAGCTTCCAACCATCTGAACCTTGGCCGGTTGCCAATTCCCTTCCACAAAATGCCACTGGCCTACCACCTCCAATGCCTTGGCAGCAAAGTACAGGTCTTTCGGCGGGAGCTGTTTTTGTTTGGCTATTCCAAGTAAATCCACGGGGAAAGGTTGTAAAGCCCCCTCGCCATCGCTGATTTGTAGGGCGTTTAATACGTTGTGATAAGTGGCACGTAATACGGGTTCTGGGGGATGCTGCTGCGTTAAACCCTTTTGGATGTTTTCCCAATCCTGACTGCTATGTAGCAGAATGCAATAACTGGTTTGGCCATCTCTTCCCGCCCGGCCCGACTCTTGATAGTAATCTTCAGGGTTCTTGGGCGGCGCCAAATGAATCACCAATCGCACATCTGGCTTATCAACCCCCATCCCAAAGGCATTCGTGCAGACCATCACGCGAATCTTGTTTTCAATCCAATCCTGCTGACGTTTGCTGCGCTCATTGTGTGCCAAACCCGCATGATAAAAAGTGGAGGAAATTCCTTCGCTTTGTAACCAATTTGAAATGGCTTCTACCGTGTTTCGGGTATTCCCGAAAATCAATGCACTTCCTTGGGATTTTGAAATCAATCGCAATACCACCTGCTGTTTGGCCGTGGTGTTGAAGGAATAAAATATCAGATTGGAACGACGGAAATCGCCCATGAAAACGAAGGGAGATTTTAGTTGGAGCCCTTCAATGATATCGTCCTGAATCCACTGGGGAGCGCTGGCCGTAAATGCGGCAATTTGTAAGGAGGGCAATAGAGTTCTTATTTCTGCAATTCGCTGGTAAGAAGGTCTGAAATCGTGGCCCCACATGCTGATACAATGGGCTTCATCGATCACGAGCAAGGAAAGGTTAAGGTTGGGTAAATAGCCTTTGAAATTTTGTGTCGTAAATCGCTCAGGCGACAAATACAGCAGTTTGTATTCTCCGTTGAGTGCGTTGTTTAGGATTTGATTTGTTTGGTCTCGGCTCAGGCCGGAATGCAGCGCCACTGCGGGGATTCCTTTGCTGTTGAGGTTCTCTACTTGGTCCTTCATCAAGGCGATGAGGGGAGAAATGACCAAAGTTAATCCAGGTTTTAAGAGTGCGGGGACCTGAAAACAAATGCTCTTTCCGCCGCCGGTTGGAAGCAGCGCAAGGACGTCTTGGCCTTCGATGATTTTGTTTACGATATCGTCTTGCCCTGGCCGAAATTTGCCATAGCCCCAGTATTTTGATAATATGGATTCGGCCGATTCAACCATTCAGTGCAGGGAGGTCAATCGATGAGGATTTGTTGACGTAATTTGTCAATGCTGGCGTAAATTGCCCTAAAAAACTGATTGCGCGATTTCTCTGCCACCAAGCTCAGGGGTGTACTTTTGGAAATCATGTTTCTGAGCCAGCCTTCATTGGATTCGTTGAAATATCGGTTGTTACTTCTCATGAAATTGAAAGAGTTGTATCCAATGTAACTGGCTTGATGTGTATCTGATGTGAGGAAAACTGTGTTGTTCCCTATCATCAATTCACAACCGTACAGGGAGTATTCCACATCGTAATATTGATCCTTGATCGGGTTGTATTTTTTGCCCATCGCCGCTTGTTTTGTTGCCATCGCCAAAATTCCATCGAGGTCGTTGAGAATCGTCAATACAGTTTCTTTTTTCTCAAAAAATCCCGCTTCCCAGTAAAATTTGATTTGTTGAATCGTGCTCTTTAGCGTGTCGTCGTTCCAAATTTCAGTGGTGGACACTTTGAGGAAAACCTCACGTACTTTGGGAACTTCTTCCAACCAAGTGGGCGGGAGCTGAATTTCTTCCATTTTTTTCCCTTGCAAGGAATCTGCGTTCAGAATACTCTTGTTCCAATACACCATTTTGAAGAGGGCGAGGTGGGGAAAGAAGAAGTGGTAAAAAACAGGGAGGTCTTCGGCTGCATAGATGAGGTGATGGTTTGGGTATTTCATCATCCAGTGTAAATCGCCATGTAGCACTTGTAGATATTGACTAAAACTCTCGGCGCTATTGGAGAGTTTGTTAATGCGGAATGCCACCATATTGGAATTGATTTCCGCCAAGGCTTCCAAGGGGATATTAAAATGTTTGCAAATGGCAAAGGTTTCCGACAAAGTAATGTCGGTTTCGCATCTCAATCGTCTGTAGACAGAATCGAGAGATATCTTTAATAACTCGCTCAATTCTTCCGCAAGGCTAATATGGGTAGGGGTTGAGCGCTTTAGGAGTTCAATAAAATTGGATTGTATGACTTCCATAGATTTGCGATTTTCCGTAAAGGTATAAAAAAACAGTTGCAAAAAATGCAACTATTTAAAAGAATCGTTTAATTATGGATGATATCCAACTGACCGTCTTTCATTTGCAGGGTTCTGTTGGCGATGTTGGCGAGGGCCATGTTGTGTGTAACGATGACCAAAGTTTGGTTGAAATCATCGCGCATTTTCTGAAAGTAATCGTGGATCAACGACGCGTTTTGGGTGTCGAGGTTGCCAGTGGGCTCATCGGCGAAGATGACTTTTGGCTGATTGAATTGGGCTCGGGCGATGGCGACGCGTTGTTGTTCACCGCCGGACAGTTGGCCGGGTTTGTGGTGGATGCGATGAGACAGGCCAAAGTAATCGAGGAGTTCTTTGCCACGTTTTTCTGCGGCGTTCATAGAGATTCCGGCGATCAATCCGGGCATAACGGCATTTTCCAGGGCGGTAAATTCTGGGAGTAATTGATGGAATTGAAATACAAACCCAAGGGAAGTGTTTCTAAAGTGCGCCAATTGCTTTCCTTTCAGGGTATTTAGGTTTACGTTGTTGATGGTCACTTCTCCCTCATCTGCCTTATCCAGGGTTCCCAAGATTTGCAATAATGTGCTTTTGCCTGCACCACTTTCACCAATGATAGAAAGGATTTCACCGGCTTCAATGGAAAGGTTTACCCCTTTTACCACATGAAGTGGGCCGTAGTGCTTGTGTAAATTGTTACAGAAAACCATGTTAAAATTGCATGAAAATGCCTTTAATTGGGTCAAAGTTAGTTATTTTCGCAGCGCAATAATCTAGCATTCTCGCAACAACATGAATATCCACGAGTATCAAGCCAAAGAAATTCTTAAAAAGTACGGTGTTGCCGTTCAAGAAGGATTCGTAGCGGAGTCAGCCGAGCAAGCATCGGAAGCCGCCCAAAAAGTTAAAGAACAGTTTCAATCGGACTGGTGTGTGGTGAAAGCCCAGATACATGCTGGCGGAAGAGGAAAAGGGAAAATCCAAGGCAGCGAACAGCGCGGGGTTCAAGTGGCGAAAAATGCCGGACAGGCAGGGGAAATCGCAGCAAATATGTTGGGGGGCACATTGGTGACCATTCAAACAGGCGCTGCGGGCAAACTCGTGAGCAAGGTGTTGGTAGCGCAGGATGTGTTTTATCCCGGTGCCAATGAGCCGAAGGAATATTACATGAGTGTATTGTTGGATCGTGCCACCAAGAGAAATGTGATCATTTACACCACGGAAGGTGGAATGGACATTGAAGAGGTTGCCGAGCATCATCCAGAAAAAATTCACAGAGAATGGATCAATCCAGCCGTGGGTTTACAGGCGTTCCAAGCGCGTAAAATTGCGTTTAATTTGGGATTGGAAGGCAAGGCTTTCAAAGAAATGGTGACTTTCGTGACGGCTTTGTACAAAGCATACGATGAAACGGACAGTGCGATGTTCGAAATCAATCCTGTGTTGAAGACCTCTGATGATCGTATCATTGCGGTGGATGCCAAGGTTGATTTGGACGATAACGCTTTGTATCGTCACAAAGACTACTTGGAATTGCGCGACTTGGCTGAAGAAGATCCAACAGAAGTTGAAGCGGGTAAATACCATTTGAACTACGTAAAATTGGATGGTAACGTAGGTTGCATGGTAAACGGAGCGGGTTTGGCGATGGCTACCATGGATATCATTAAGTTGAGCGGTGGTGAGCCAGCGAATTTCTTGGATGTAGGTGGTACTGCCAATGCAGAAACGGTAGAAAATGGATTCAGAATTATCATGAGCGATCCAAACGTAAAAGCGATTTTGATCAATATTTTCGGTGGTATCGTTCGTTGCGACCGTGTTGCCAATGGAGTGGTTGAAGCCTATCGCAAAATTGGAGATGTTCAAATTCCGATCATTGTTCGTTTGCAAGGGACCAATGCAGTTGAAGCGAAGCGCATCATTGATGAAAGTGGTTTAAAGGTGTTCAGCGCAATTACTTTGTCTGAAGCTGCGGCTTTGGTAGAGCAAGTGTTGAAGGCTTAATTGAATAGAATTTTGATGTCGAAAAGGGAGCCCAAGGGCTCCCTTTTTTTTGTACTGTACAATCTAATCGTCAGTAGGGGTGAAAGTGAATAAGGTGGCCCCTCCCACATGAATGGCTTCCATAACTTTGATTTCATGAGATTGGCAATTTATGTCTTGTTAATGACGGTTCTGAGTCCTTTGTTTGGACAGGAAGGCAAGCAAAATCAATTCCCCGAAACCCATTATGACAGAGGTATGGAATTGTATCGCGAAGGACGCTTCAATGCGGCGGCGGCGCAGTTCAGGAATTACTTGAATTTGGCGGGCAACAGTTCTCAGCGTTCCGAGGCCGAATATTATTATGCGATTTCTAAGTTGAAGGCCCAACATACCGATGGAGTGGCGTCTTTGCAGCAGTTTCTGGACCAAAACCCGGGTTCTTTGAAAACCAATGAAGCCAATTTGGCCCTGGGAGATTACTATTATTTGAAGCCAAAATACACCAATGCGTTGAGGTATTACAAGAATGTGGATGAGAAATCGATCGACAAAGAACTTCGTTCGAGATTGAACTACCGGAAAGGATTTTGCTTGGTAAATGCCAAGAAATATAAGGAAGCGGTTGAGGTGTTGAAGTCGGTGGCAGATGCCCCAGGTGAGTATCGTGATTTGGGCAGTTATTACTACGGATATGCCTGTTTGATGATGGGGGATTATCCACAAGCGATCTCTGCTTTTGAGAGAATCAAGGACAAAGGATACGACAATGTGAGATTTTATTTGGCGCAGGTGCATTATCAAATGAGCAATTACGACTTTGCCATTGCCGAGTTGGATAAGGTGGGAAAAAAGGTGCCGCAAAACCAAGTGTTGTGGTTGAAAGGGAAGTGTTATTTTAGGAAGAATTCGTTTGATAAAGCCGCGGAAGCGTATCGTTTGGCTGAGCTTTCGCCCGATACCTTAAAGGTAGAGGAGCGTTATGAAATTGGATATTCGTTTTATCGCACAGGAGATTACGCGGGTAGCTTGAAGTGGTTGAGTAGTGTGGCGGCGGAGGGTGATAGCTTGTCGCAGATTGCCAGCTTTCAATTGGGAAATGCGTTGATGAAGCAAAAGAACAACCGCGAAGCGATGAATGCCTATGCCGAAGCATTTCGGACAGGGTTTGATCCGTCGATTGCTGAAATGGCGCTGTTTAACCAGGCGAAACTGGCCATTCAGTTGGGTGATAACGGGAGCATCGGGTTGTTAGATAAGTACGTGAAATTGTTCCCAAACAACCCCAATGCGAAAGAAGCCACCAAACTCAAAGCGAGATTGTTGATTAATACGGATAGTTATCGCGAAGCGGTTTCGTTGTTGGATGGTCTGGGGGAGTTGGATGCGCAAACCGAGGAAGTGTATCAAAAAGTCACCTTGGCCCGTGGGATGGAGTTGTACAAGGCTCGCAATTTAAAAGGGGCCATAGAACTTTTCGATAAATGCGCATCAAAGCGATCCAATATGGACCTGAACGCGCAATCGAAATTTTGGAAAGCAGAAACATTGATGCTCATGGGCGATGAGGCCGGAGCAACCAAAGGGTATCAAGACTTTTTGGACCTGCCTTCTGCCACGTCTACAGAAATGTATCCTTATGCCTATTACGGTTTGGGTTACATGAAGTTTCAGCAAAAGAAATATGATGAAGCAGCAAGCAATTTTAGTCGCTTTACCACTCAAGCCGCCCAAGGTCGTTACGATGAGCGAATGGTTCACGACGGTTATTTGCGATTGGGTGATTGCAACTTCATGACAAAGCAGTTGAACGATGCAGTAAAGGCTTATGCGTATGTAACGGGAAAAAAGGGCACGGATGCTGATTATGCCTTGTATCAAAGTGGGTTGATTTATGGCTTGCTGACAAAAAGCGAGGAGAAGGTGAGCACCATGAAGCGGTTGATTGCGGATTTTCCGAATTCCCGTTTTGTTGTAGATGCCTATTTTGAGTGTGCTGAGGAATACATGGTGATGGGTAGAAGCGCTGAGGCGGAAAAGTATTACAACGATATCCTTCAGAAATTCCCGAGCAATCCGAAAGCCAATCGTGCCTATTCTACGTTGGGTAGAATCTATTACAATAACAACAAGTTGAGCAATGCGGTGGAGGTTTATAGTAAGTTGTATGATAATTATCCTGGCACACCTGAAGCGCAAGCTGCGAATGATATGGTTCGCAAGATCTATTCTGAGCAAGGCGATGCAAAGTCTTATGTTCGATGGAAGAAAGATCGCGGTGGAATTTCCGACAATGACCAAGATAGCTTGATGTACGAAACGGGATACAATGCCTACGAGAAAGGCGAATTTGCGGTGGCTAAGAAAGGATTCGACGCCTACTTGGCTGATTTTCCCAAAGGGTCATTCTATTTGTCGGCCCATTACTATTTGGCGCAAACCAACGAAGAGTTAAAGAATTCAGCAGAAGCCATCAAGCATTATTCGGTGGTGGCTTTGGCCAATAGCGGAGATTTGAAGGAAGATGCGGCCTTGGCTGTGTTGAAGTTGAGTGGTGAGAATCCTACCTGTGATCAGGTTTTGGTTTACGTAGAGGTGTTGGAGCCCATTACGCAATCACGTCAGACCAAGCAGAACTGTTGGAAGACAATGATGTATTGTTATGCGAAGAATGGGAATACTACGGGTTTAGAAACAATTTCTGCCAAAGTATTGGCCGACGAAGGCACTCCGGTAGAATTGCGGACTGAGGCGAAGTTGATTTTGGTAAAGGCGGATATCAAAGCGGGTAAGACCGAAAATGCCATGGCGGATTTGAAAGCCATTTACAGCAAAGAGAACAATCGTTTTGCGGCGGAGGCCAAGTATTTGGAGGCGGAATTGTTGTATTCTCGTGACAGTATCGCTGCTTGTCAGGCTTCTTGTTACGTTATCTTGGATGAGTTCAATGGATACGATATGTGGGTTGGTAAAGCGTTGATATTGTTGGGTGATGCATTCAAAAAGGAAGGTGACTTCTTTAATGCAAAAGCCACTTGGAACGGTGTGATTGAGAACTTTGATGTTGCGGAGTTGGTCGCCATTGCCAAAGAGAAATTGGCTCAATTGGCTGCCGAACAAGCAAAGAATCCCAAATAAGGAGTAGTTGTAGTTTTATTTCATAGGTTAAATGAGGGGGCGGTGACGCCCCTTTGTTTTTTCTCTCTCGTTGGGGAGAGTGCTTGGTTCGTGATCAGCCCATCAATGTGCCGTGGGATGGATATTACTTGGGTGATTTGGTTCCAGATGGAGTTTATATTTACATCATTTATGGTAATTATACCAGTGGTACGAAAGGGTGGCAGAGATTATACAAGAGCGGTACTTTATTGGTGCTGGATGGTGGGAAATGAGTTGAATGTGAATGGGTGTAGAGCGTCTGCTGTCGTAATTGCAATTTTGAATTTGTGTAATAGGCGTAATCAGTCAGTCATTCAGCGTTTTGGTCGTGCTTTACTTTTCATCAAAGCAAAGGGGGCCATTGGCCCCCTTTGCTTTGATGAAATCAACGATAAATATTGATACTGTCTGATCTTATTTCAAATCCAAAACAGTGGATCCCATTTTGTATCCTTCTGAATAGATTTCTACGGTGTATTTGCCTGGCTTCAATTGCTCTGTAGGTTTCCAAACGGTTGGTTGCACTGGCTTGGTTTCGTTTTCAAAAACGGTAGAGATCTTATACGTGTATTTGCTCGATTTTCCATCTATATCAAAGGTTCCGCCTTGGCCTGAATTTGCCAGTGTTACCCCTTCAGGGCCTGTGATTTTCACATACAAGGTCTTGTCTCCCGCCTCTGCTACGTCATTCTCGTTGATGCTAAAACTAATTCTAAAAGCTTCTACTGCATTGGCCTTCAGGGTTCCAGTCTCCTTGCCGGTCAACCATTTCTTTTTCAAAGTTTCGATTTTCACCGCGCTGGCTTGAAGTCTAGAAGCCAAACTCTTCAGTTTCGCTTTGTCGGCTGTGAGGTTGGTGTTTTCCTTGCTCAAATTGTCGTTCTGATTCGTCAAAACCTCATTTTTGGCTATCAACTCTTTATTTTCAGATTCAACTTGTGCCAAACGCGCAGTTAAATCAGCCAATTGCTTGTTAAGGTCGGTGATGGCTGCTTGACTGTTGGCTTTGTTCGATTTGAGGTCGGCCACCAGCTTGGCGATTTCTTTTTTGCGACTGACCAATTCCTCAGAGAGAATTAGGTTGTCGCCGGCCAGTGCCAAACTATCTTTTTGGTATTGTTCGAGAAGCAATTCTGCTTTCACGAGGGCTTCTTCTTTGCCCTTGAGTGTTTCTTCAACGGCGGTTTTGGCTTTTTCCGTGTTGTCTTTTTCCACGCTTACATTGTTTAACATGTAAAGAAGTACTGCGATAATCACCACCAAAATTGCAATGATGGTGTAGAGCAGTGGCTTGTTGTTGGATTCGTTTTGGTTTTGCATATTGCTAAATGTTTAAAAATCTTGTGCAAGTAAATGACAAACTTCTTGCCAAAGCGGATTTTTGGGTAGTGATTTGTATTTACTTATGCGCATAACGGAATTGTTGCCCAATTTATTGCTCATCGAGCCAAAGGTTTTTGAGGACCATCGGGGTCATTTTTTTGAGAGTTTTCGTGAGGATGTTTTGAAAGAGCACGGATTGGTATCGCCTTTCGTGCAGGACAATCAGAGTTTATCGCATCGTGGTATTCTTCGGGGTTTGCATTTTCAAAAGGCACCGCACTCTCAAGGCAAATTTGTTCGTGTGATCACAGGGGCAGTGCTGGATGTGGCTTTGGATATTAGGAAAGATTCTCCCACTTACGGGCAGTTCGTGGCGGAGGAGCTCACGGCGAGTAACAAAAGGATGATGTACATTCCACCGGGTTTTGCGCATGGTTTTGCCACCTTGGAGGACAATACCATCTTTACTTATAAATGTACCGATTACTATCACCCCGAAACCGAAGGGGGTATCTTATGGAATAGCCCGTCGTTGAATATTCCATGGGGATTGGAACATCCTGTTTTGTCGGCCAAAGATGAACTTTTGACTGACTTTGCTCATTTTAATTCTCCTTTTTAATTCTCAGATTTGACGCATAATACATGGAATCATCAGAAAAGACAGAAGCATTGATCGCCGAATTGAAGGCCAAATTTGAAGCGAGCGGTCAAAATATCAACGACTACCTCGAAGGTCTTTTGGTTGGCAACTTTGAACCCTATTGGCGATATATCGCGGTGGATGCCTTGTTGAGCTTGCAACAGCCCAAAACAGACGTCCCCGACGAAATGATTTTTATTGGATATCACCAAATTACGGAATTGTATTTCAAATTGATTCTTCATGAATTGGAACAAATGCGGGATGTAAATTTGGGTGCAAAGCGATTCGCGGATAAACTGAGTCGGATTCGCAGATATTTCAACAATTTGATTTACTCCTTTGATATTATGATTGACGGAATGGAAAAGGAGCAGTTCTTGAAATTCCGTATGGCGTTGCTTCCTGCCAGCGGATTTCAAAGTGCTCAATTCCGATTGATTGAAATGGCTTTTACGGATATGAATAACCTGGCATTGGCCGAGCAACGCGAGGCCTTGATCGGACAGGACTTGGAAACGCAATACAACGCCATCTATTGGAAACAAGGGGCTGTGGTTGCCGAAACAGGGAAGAAAACCCTCACGCTCACGCAATTTGAGGATGCCTATCAAGAGCAGTTTTTGCAATGGGCAAAAAAATGGCAAGACAATAACCTGTGGCAAATGGCTCAAAAGCTTATGTCGTTGGGTCTATTTACTGATGAACTGCGCGAAGAATTCCGGATGCTTGATACCTGTCTTAATGTCAACTGGCGATTGTCGCACTACCGCTCCGCCGTTCGATATTTGGCTAAGTCCGAGGCAGGTGGCGATGCCCCAGCCACCGGCGGTACCAACTGGCAGAAATTTTTGCCTCCACGCTTTCAAAAAATCGTTTCATTCCCCGGACTTTGGAGTGAAGAAGAACTTCAGAATTGGGGTAAAGGTTGGGTGGAAGAACAGTTGTCACGGTAATTTTTTCAATGTAAATGGAATCATCTAAACCCAATTCCAACCCAAAACCCCAGGCGCTTGAAGCGGTTACTGTGTCTTCAAATCCTATCACAACGGTTGATTCAATGAAGTCCTCCACAGAATCTATCACTTTGGAGGATGCCCAGGCTTTGGTTGATCGTTGGATAAAAACGGTAGGTGTTCGATATTTCACCGAACTTACCAATACCGCCATATTGATGGAAGAAGTGGGGGAATTGGCCCGATTGATGTCGAGGAGCTACGGCGACCAATCCTTTAAACCCGGAGAAAAACAAGGACCGGAAGCATTGGGCGATGAAATGTCTGATGTGCTATTTGTGTTGATTTGTTTGGCCAATCAAACCGGTGTTGATTTAACGAAGGCGTTTCATCGGGGGATGGAAAAGCGGACGGTTAGGGATTCGGATCGACACAAAAACAATCCCAAATTGGGTTGATAGTGAGGGGCAAAAGGAAAACAAAGCGGCGATTTAATCGTTAACTTTGCATTGCCGTGACAAATTCCACGATTAGTTCCCGAAAATTAGACCACATTCAATTGGCTTTTGAAGCCCAGTTGAGTGATGTGGACCCAAGGTTTTATTATGAACCGATGTTGGCGGCCCATCCCCAAGTTGATGTCATTCCTAAAGTTGAGGTTGCCGGTGCATTGATGCAAGCGCCTTTATGGATTAGCAGTATGACAGGTGGGGCGGAGTTGGCTGGGAAAATCAACCTTTTGTTGGCTGAAGTATGCAAAAATCATGGCTTGGGCATGGGTTTGGGCTCTTGTAGGCCGGTTTTGGAGAATTCAGCATTTTCAAATGATTTTGATATCCGAAAACACATTGGTGATCAGCCGTTGTTTGCCAATTTAGGGATCGCGCAAATTGAAGAGTTGATTGCATCCAATCAAATGCAAAAGCTCATCGATATGGTCAATCGGTTGCAAGCCAATGGTTTGATAATACATGTGAATCCTTTGCAGGAGTGGATGCAACCCGAAGGCGATCGATTTGAACTGTCGCCCATGGAGACGGTGAAAAGAGTGTTGGACGCGGTGAATTTTCCCATCATTGTAAAAGAAGTGGGACAAGGATTTGGGCCAAAGAGTTTGGAAGCTTTGTTGCAACTGCCCTTGGAAGCCCTGGATTATGGCGCTTTTGGGGGTACGAATTTCAGCAAACTAGAGAATTTGCGTCGCGAATCATTGGAGCGTGGCCTGTTGGAACCCGTTCAGCATGTGGGACATACCGCAGAAGAAATGACACCTTGGGTAAACGCTATCGCGACGAAATT
>CAZZKP010000044.1:0-13878 GCA_964654675.1 uncultured Bifidobacterium sp.
GCAAAGTTATAAAATCTATTTCAACGACGGTGCTTTGGTTATCGCAGATTCTCCAGAAGCATTACGGGGATTGGGCAATTTGTATTTTATTGGGGATGATGAACTGCAGAAGAGTTTTAAAATTTTGCTTTCTTCACAAAACAATGGAAAACCTTTGCATTTTGGGCTGATTTGTCCGGACCCCAAGTCAACCATTTTGGAGTTTATGGAAGACTTCACAGTGATACAGGCTGCAGGGGGATTGGTTTTTAACAAGGAAAATCAATTATTAACCATCAAAAGAAATGGGTTGTGGGATTTACCAAAGGGGAAAATTGAACGTCATGAAGACCAAATGGCTGCAGCTTTGCGTGAGGTAATGGAGGAGACGGGCATAAACATGATCAATATCAGTGATAAAATAGGAGAAACCTACCATGTGTATTATGAGGATGATATTTTACTGCTGAAAGAGACTCACTGGTATTTGATGAACAGCAATGGCAAAGGAAATCTGAAGCCGCAACAAGAGGAGGGCATTTCAGAGGTAAAATTTGCTGATTTGGATTGGTTTAAAACCCCCGAGTTCAATTCTTATCAAAGTGTGCACGATGTGATAAACAAGTGCGTACAACGCTTTAAGTCAAAGGAGTAACCCCCTGAGGCAAATATCTGCTGTACTCGGCCTTGTGAATGATCAAGTCCCTTACGAGCGTGCTGCTGATATAGCTCAGTTCGGGATTGCACATAATGAAAACAGTTTCAATTTCGTCCCACAAAGCTTTATTCAATTGTGCGATGTGCGACTCATAATCGAAATCAGTTCCATTTCTCAAACCACGTAACAAGAATTTTGCGTCGTTTTTTCGACAAAAGTCTACGGTTAGGCCCTCGTAATCTGCTATTTCCACTTTTGGATTATTTGCAAATGCAATTTTTATCCATTCTTTGCGCAATTCAAGGTTGAACAAGGTTGTTTTTTTTGTGTTGACGCCCACGGCCACTATGATTTTATCAAACAAGTGGCTTGCGCGACTGATGATATCTACGTGTCCAATGGTGATAGGGTCAAATGTTCCTGGAAAAACGGCAATCTTGCTCATGGCGTTTGGGTGTGTTTGATAGGAATTTGAAAAATCGAGTTTATTTATGATGATTCTTTGGCGAATATAGTCATTGTGGTACTGCCATATTCTTTTTTCAATAATTCTTGCTCTGCAAATACCAATTGTGGTTTGTGTTCGATGATCAACCAGCCGTGATTGGCTAGTAGGGGCATTAATACGGAAACCAGGCCTTGAATGTTTGGCATATCGTAGGGTGGATCGGCAAAAATGATATCAAATGGGGGCATGATGAGTCCCATCTTCTCAATCGATTTTTGTGGTGTTAGGGCGTCGCCGTAAATCACTTGCCATTGATTGAGACCCCAACTTTTTTGAATTTCTTTTTGATGGGCAATATTCTTTTTGTCTTTGTCGATGCTAAAGACGTGGTTCGCTCCGCGAGACAGAAACTCCAAGGCGATAATACCTGAGCCCGAAAACAGATCCAAAATTTGTGTTTCGTCTATGCCTTTTTGGTGAATTACTGTGTTAAACAACGATTCTCTCACACGATCCGTTGAGGGTCTCACGTGATTGGCAAATTGGGTTGGGATAATTCTGCTTGTTAAATTGCCACCGGTGATGCGCATGTGGAAAGTTTAATGAGCGGTGCAATGATGTGCGAAAGCGGGGGAACTTCGCTATTTGTCCATGGAAATTTTGGCAATGAAACTTGAACTTGAGGCACAAATTTCTGCATTGTTTGTTTTGCAGCAATCAATTGATTTTGATCACAATGCACGTTGAGCGCAAACTGAACTTGTTTCAATTTTATATCATGAAAGGGCAGTAAACCAAAATATAGATGTTCTTGGATGTTGCTGCTTGGAAATGAATTCGCAAAGAAGAGCTCGCCATTTTTATATGCAATCACAATGGCGGTTTGGTCGTGGTACCAGAGATACGAGGAATATTCCGCCGCGGATGCATATTGTTTGGATAGTGCCAAGAGTCCTTCGGCGATGTGCAATTTGGATTGTGACGGCTTTAAGGGCTGGTGCTTTTGCTTGGGTTCAAATGCCAATGCCATTTGGTTTTGGATTGTCCGTTTTACCGGTTGCATCATTCCGGGCAAGGCTGTTTCCGAAAATAGGCTCGGCAACAGTTGAAACCCCCCTTCCAATTCAACCCATATCACATTGTCTTCCAGTTGATTGGGATGTTTTATTATTTCGTATCCTAAGGGAATATTGCTTTGACCCAATTTTAAATAATGAACGGTATCATCGTGGTAAACACCCCAAACCTGCTCGCAGGGTGAAGGACTGGGAAGTGTATGAGACCATAGAATATTCACAGGGGCAAAGGTAGTTTAATTTGCTAAAACACGGTCCCTACGCTCAATCGCATGCGGAATTTTAGAAATGTATCGTTGGGTTGAATTGCGTTTCTCCAAATGGGAAAATCCACTTTGATATTCAAAGGCCTACTTCCCCGCATGGCTCTATTCTTAAAGAGGAGGTTAAAGTTCTTTAGGTTGAGATTTACGCCTAGACCTGCATCGGCGAGGAGACCGCTATTCACCGACTTAGTGATCATATTGCCCATCGAATTTTTGCTGGTTAAAGGCATGCCAATGCAACCTGCATCCCCGAATAAATAAGGGTTTATTGCAACCATTTTTATCTTAGGCACCCAATCAAATAACGTCGAGAAATCCCAATTGGCGTTGATTGCTGCGCCCTGATTGCCACGGAAAAACGCGAGAACAGTGTCGGTACCGTTGGCTTGCTTTACCGATTTTGGGATGCTGTAATTATCGAATCCTCTTAAGTTTAGTCCACCATTGGCCTGAATGGTTGGGTTGATAACGTTTGAACTTGTCGAAATCGGATTGGATTGCCCAGCCTGATTTGCTCTCCAATTGATCATGCCAAAATCTCGGTAGATGGCATTGTTAAACGATTCTTCCGGATTTGCGTTTGCTACATATAAAACGGATTCAGGTGTTGGGGTAGAGCCACCACCGAAATAGGCTATTGAGCGAATGCGTAGATTGGTTTTTCCGATGGGTTGATAGTGTTTCCATTCCATCTGAATGTATCCATATTGTGTTTCACTCCAGGGTGATGACAATCGCACATCGCATCGAACATTACCTGACCTACCCCAGCCGGCATAGGCTTGCTGAACAAAAAGATCGAGGTGAATATTGCTCAAATAACTCCAGCGGTTGGCAGTGGGTAAATATCCGTTTAATGCACTTCGTTGTGGGAAATAGGGGTCCTTGCCAGTTAATACTCCGACGGAATCCCAAGGGTTATAAAGGGAATTGTTGCGATTCTGGGAATTTAATTGGTTATGATATCGCCGACCCATTTTGCCAGAAATGCCATAAGTGGTTTTTCCAGCCTGATCAAACCAACCCATTTCATGGATATTGATTTCGTTGTACAACAGAGATTTGAAGAAATAGGTTCCGGCGCCACGGGTTTGATGTGTAAAAGTCATACGGTAATTGAAGTCGGTGGTTGGATTGCTATACTTCGCCCCGATGCCGGTTTTTGCCCAAGCACCCAGTTCAAATTGCTTTTTTCTGCCTGCATACTGACCATCGATGATGCCCCCAAAAAGAACTCCATTTGCGCCGTTGATTCTCATATCAGGACGACCTTTCCATTGGTAAACACCCAAGTAGCTTGTATTTGCGCCGTTTCCAAGATCCCATTTCCATTCGTTTCGGTTCTTCCATACATTGTCGGTCCGATTGATGTCGGCCAATCTTCCACTGCGATCCAACCACACTTGACGTAATTCCCCCTCCACGGGCATATCGATGTCGAAGGTGTAGGTGCGTCTCAACCGATCCCACCCAATCCATGGGCTAAGGTTATATCTGCCTGGTTTTTTGTATTGATTCACTGGGATTGTAATGGAGTAAAAAACATCGCTAGCCCATATGGCTTTAGAATTTTTTGTCGTGTTCGCTGTATTGGGAGTGTTGCTGGGTCGGATCAAAAAATCGATATCCACGGGCATGACCATATCGCCGTTTCTTGCGATGGTAACGCGGTAACGGTTGGATTTTGGTTTCAGAGGCGTAATTTTTTTTATGCCATAATCAGCGGCTTTGGTGGAAATAAACCACTGATCAAAGAAGGTGTTGAGATCGGTTTGCGCACTTTGGGTTATCGAATTTCTAAAATCGTCGATGTAAGGGTGACAGAATTTCCATTGACTTACATAGTCTTTCATCGCCTGCAGAAACACCGAATCGCCTAAGGTATATTGCAGGTTATAGAGCATTGAAGCTGTTTTATAATACACGTGTTTATAGCCACCACCATGTCCGGTTGCTGAGTGAAATTCATTGCTATGCGTTTCCAAACTTTCGTCGGTCCCGTCGATGGCATCTTCCATATATCCGGAAAAGGCACGTTTGAGTTCGGGTTGATTTTCTTTGGTGAGTTTGCGCATGCACCAAGCGGTAAGGAATTGGGTAAATCCTTCGTCGAGTGCGGCGCGATAGGTTTCGTTGGACCCTATCATACCAAAGAACCAATTGTGACCTACTTCGTGGGCGATGAGGCTTTGGTGACTTGGATAATGGCCTCCGTCCATGGTAATCATGGGGTATTCCATGCCATCTGCGGCATCTGCACAAACGATTTTTGGGTAATCGTACATGCCGAAATCTCTGCTATAGGTGGCAATGACTTTGGCGGTGAACTGGGCGGTTTGTTGCCATCCGGCTGCGTTATTTTCTTGGACGATGGCGACGCATTTTACGCCGTTCCAATCAACCTCACCCAAACGATAAGTGGGATCGGCGGTCCAAGCGAAATCGTGGACATTATTGGCATGAAACTGCCATCGTTTGCGTTTTCCAGTTGCTGGGATGATGACCGAGGGTTGGGACCCGATGGGTGTTTCCTTAAAGTTTGAAATATCTATCTGTTTTCTCAGGGTTGTTGGCATGGCTTCGTCTTTGTTTTGAAGCAGGCCGGTGGCTTCCACGATGTAATGATTGGGCAAGTCCAATTCCACATCAAAGGCTCCATAATCGCCATAGAATTCTTTTTCAACGTGTTGATCTGTTTCCCAAGTAAATTTTCTGTCGTATACACAAATCCTTGGATACCAATGCACCCCGTTAAAGTGTTTATAACCATGGTGGTCGTATACTTTCATTCTGCGGCGTACACTTCCTCGGTCAAAGTAGGTCGTGAAATCAATATAGAAATCTATACTCTCTCCACTTTTCAGGGGTTGGGGAAGGTCGATTTTTAGGAGAGTATTTTGGATGGAAAAGGGTACAGATTGACCATTGATAACCACTGAATGTACGATGGTTCCGAGTTGTTGTGCTTCATATTGGCCGTAAGCGACTTTGGTTTTGTTGATACGATACAATTCATCCACTAAGCTTCCGGGTTGAACGGCATTTTGATATAGGTGAAAGTAAGCTTGATGGAGGGTGTTAGGGCTGTTGTTGGTATAAGTGAGTTTCTCTGACCCGTTGATGAGTTCTTGTGTGTCGTTTAGGGTAGCTTTGATTTGATAATAAACATCTTGTTGCCAATATCCCTCATAGGGTTTTTTATTTTTCCAGTAATGGGGGTTTGACGCAAGCTGAAAATCGTTGGTGGGGCTCGTGAGAGATTTGTTTAAACTTCCCCATGACGGAGTGGGAAATTGTGTTGTAATGTTCGGCATTGAACCATTTTCGATGGCTATTTGATGTGTGGAGTTGTTTTGCGGAGTATTGCTGATTTGACCTATGACTGTTGAAATGGGTGCAAAGAAGAATAGCCAAAGAAGGCAAATTGATGTAGTTCGAGAAAACGGGATGTGCGGAGTTTTTGGTGAAAATAAGCTGGAGAGATGGAGTTTCATGTCGGCCATAAAACGAAGATACTTAGAAAACAGAAAAGGCCACCCTAAGGTGGCCTTTTCTGTTTTATGCAATGATTTTTTAGTAAACCAATTTAAAGTCTACGCGACGATTTTTTGCTTTACCTGCTTCAGTCTTGTTATCAGCCAAAGGCATTTCTTGGCCATAACCAACTGCGGTCATACGGGCTTCAGACACGCCACCGGCAGAAAGGTAACGCTTAACCGCATTGGCACGTTCTTGGCTCAGTGTTTTGTTTGCTTCAGGTGTACCATTGTTATCGGTGTGACCTTGGATTTCAACACTTGCACCAGGGTATGTGTTCAACAAGGTAACCAAATCATCCAAACTCTTGAAAGAGCTTGCAGTGATTACCGCTTTTCCGTTTTCGAAGTTGATACCCTTCGCAGCCAAAGCAATTTTTTGAATTACTTCTTTCTTAATTTCTGGGCAACCTTTGTTAGCGACGGTACCTGCTACATCAGGACATTTATCGACGTTGTTAAATACACCGTCACCATCAGTATCTGGACAACCTTCACCTGCAATTGCACCGGCAACCGAAGGACATTTATCTTGGCGATCTTCCACACCATCACCGTCTGTATCAGGGCAACCTCCGAAGGCGGCTAAACCAGCGGTTGTTGGGCAGGCATCATCTTTGTCAGAAACGCCATCACCATCGGTATCAGGGCATCCATTGAATTTGGCATCACCTGCTTGGTTAGGGCAAGCGTCCACTTTGTCTTGAATTCCATCACCATCGGCATCTGGACATCCGTTAAATTGGGCAGGACCAGCAACTTCTGGACACTTATCATCTGCATCCAAGATACCATCTTTGTCGGTGTCGGCAGGACAACCTACGCTGTCAACATATCTGCGGTATTTGGGTTCAGTGTTCTTACAAAGGTCATATTTGTCTGGAACTCCGTCTTCATCTTTGTCTTTGGGTTTCTTAACAGAGGTACCCATTCCTTCACCGATCGCATAGGTCACTCCCACAGCATGTAACGCCCACATATCATTTGTGCGCCAAAGTTTGTGGGTGAAAATGTTGTGCACGGGATCTGGGTAAGAGCCGTCTGCGCCATCCCAAATATCGCTCATCGTGTAAGTGGCTGTAAAACTGTAACGCAAACCAATTCTCTCGGTCAAATAAAAGTTAATACCGAAGGCTCCCTGAACGGCAGCATTGATATCAGTGACTGCAGGTTTTTTTGTTACATCCCAGTAAAACTGATCTTGAACATAGGGATCAGGACCCCAAGTTGTTTGACTGTGAGCATAAAAACCCCCAATTCCCGCTTGGAAATAGGGAGCCACTTTTGCATCCTCAGGCAATATTGATCCATTGTTTAATTTGTATCGACCGCCTACGGTGAAATCCATAATGTTGGCACGGAAAGATTGCCACTGGTACTCTTTCCTTAGGTTGAAACCTTCCCATTTGCGGCAAAAACCGATGTCTCCAAAACTGAAGTTACCAACCAAATCTATTGCGGGGTTCACATAATACCCAAAATTGACTTGGCCTCCTTGGTAGTCTGGACGACGGGAAAATCCTAAAGATGAACCCAAGTCACCCATATATTCACGAATACCACCACTCAACTCAAGTGAGTGAGTTCCAGGTGATTGCGCTTGCACTGGCATAGCGACTAAGCTGGCGACAGCGGCGAAAGCAATTGATTTAAAGTAGTTTTTTTGCATAGAAATAACTTTACTTGATCTTTATAGTAGTTGACAAATATAGGAAAACCGACTCGAAAAAAAACTTTTTTCACAAATTTTGCCCATTTTTTACAATTGTCACAAATTCGGCCCTATCCAAAGCCGGATTTGGGTCAGTTGTATACATTAATTATGTTGGCAGTTTTTTGGATTTGATACCTTGCCAATCGACCTTTGGTTGGGCCTTGCAGAGGAAAACCATTAAAACTATATTTCGAATTGCAGCACGTTTGGAATCCCGTGGATGTAGGGGTACCGCATTGAATTTGAATCGCTATGGAATCTACCCATACCTTGGCACAAGCGTCGAGTGGTTGAAATGCGCAACCCCTCTCAAATGCATACCAATTGTCATCATAATCATGAATGACCACAACGCCTTTTACGCCTCCATCGAAGTACATGTATGTACCGGGATTTGCCAGGTTCATATAACTGGACAAGTTGAGATCAATCATTAAATTGACTGGGCCTGTGGGTATTTTCTCGGTGGTTTGATTACTTGAATTACAGTTTCCTAGAAAGAAAATTGTGCTCATGGCAAGCGCGATGCACAATCGGGAAAACCAAAAATGAAAAGGTTGGATCATTCGCCGTATTTGTAAAATCCTTGATGGGTTTTTTTACCGTGATGTCCGGCATCAACTTTTTGCTGTTGTATGCGATTGGGTCGGAATTTAGGATCTTGGTGAAATTGATTGTACATGGAGCTGGTGACACTAAAATTGGTGTCTACACCAATCAAATCCATCAGTTTAAAAGGACCCATTTTAAAACCGCTGCTTTCCATTAGGCGGTCGATTTGTTCCAATGGTGCAACGTTTTCTTCCAGTGCTTTGAGGGACTCCACATAATAATGTCTCGCCACTCGGTTTACGATAAACCCGGGTGCATCGGCAGCATAAACCGTTGTTTTACCCAATGATTTTGACCATTGAAATGCTTTCTCCGCAATCGTGGGGTCTGTTGCAACGCCTTTAATGATTTCCACCAATTTCATGATGTGAGCTGGATTAAAGAAATGCACTCCAACAACGCGTTCGGGATGTTTTAAGCCTGCGGCAATTTGAGTGATGGGAATGCTTGAAGTATTGGTTGCAAATACAGTGTCTGGAGAATTGATTGTCTCCAAAAATTGAAATAATTCCTTTTTGATGGGCAATTGTTCTAACACGGCCTCAATGATGAAATCCGCCGTAAGCCCAGATCGGTCGTGAGTGGAAGATAGGAGTTCCAAACTTTGATTTGCATTTTCCCGACTGCATTTTCCTTTGCTGACTGCAATTTCTAATTGCTCTTGGATGTAATTGATTCCGCGTGAAATGGCAGTTTCGTTTACATCGAACAAAACGGTAGGATATCCGGCCTGAATACTACACAATGCGATGCCTGAACCCATTACTCCAGCACCAACGACAGCAACTTTCATCATAATTCAAAGATATATTAAAGAAATGGGTTTGCGATTATCTGCTGCGCAACCAACTTTGGGGATTCTGTTTCTCTTGACCTTCCCAAATTTGAAATTGTAAAACGGCCTTGCCATCATCGTCTGTCATGACCTTCCCAATATGCTGATTCATTCGAATTACTTGACCTTTTTCCACCAATACTACAGACAAGTGTGCGTAAACCGTAAAATACTCTCCGTGGTTTACGAGGACTGCTTGTCCTTGTCCCGGGATGTTCAGGATGGCGCTTACTGTGCCTTCAAATACGGCAGAGGCGAGTGCACCTTTTGGTGATGTGATGTCTACACCATTGTTTACAGTTGTAATGCCCTCCAAGTCAGGATGTTCATGGACCCCAAATGTTTGAGAGATGAATCCACGATCTACTGGCCAAGGGAGATTGCCACGATTTTTTGAAAATGCACCGCCTATCGCTCTGGCTTGGGGGGATAGGGTGTTTTCATTTGCATTGTTATTGCCTTTTCCCGTTCTCGATTTTGCAGCGGTGGTTGAGGCCCTTGCTTTCCTTTTTCTTTCTGCTTCGATTTCTTTCGCAATCAAACGGCTGATTTCATTGTTCAAACGAGCGATGGCTTTTTCATTACTGCGAATTCTATCTCGCAATTCTTCTTCTTTTCCACTCAGTTCCTGTACCAAATGTTGTTTCGATTTTTTATCGACTTCCAATTCTTTGGTTTCGCTCTCATTTTCATACATCAAAACAGATTTCTCTTTTTTTACCCCTTCTAATTGTCCTATGACTTTAGCCAAGGCTTGACTTTGTGACACCAGGGTTGAAATTTGATGTCGGCGATAGGCTGAAATCTTTCTTAGGTATTTCCATCGCCTCATGGCCTGCGAAATCGATTTTGATGAAAAAACAAAGGCTATTTCACGACCACTTTTTCGGGTTTTATACGCTTTGATTACTGTTTTTCTGAGTTTCTTTTTTTGTAGGTTATTTTCCCTAGTGAGACTATCTAAAAATTTCTGTTTTTGAGATAATTCGTAATTCACCGAACGAATTTCAACACCCAAATTGTTAATAACCACTTGACGCTGTTGGATGATTTGATTCAAAGAATTCAATTTATCCAAAGTCACTGTTTTTTCTTGTTGTGTACTTGAAAGGGCTTTGCGTTGTTCTGCAATTTCGCGTTGCATTTTTTTGCGCTTCGCCTCCAGCTGCTTGCGAGATTGAGCAATGGAATTGTTTGGACAAATGCCCAACAACAAAAAGAGTATGAGAATTAATTTTTTCACTGCTATCAATTCAAAGTCTTCCGTGTGTATTCGGAGGTCACATTGAATGGAAACGAAGGTATTGCGTCGAATCGACTATTTTTTAACCACATTTTTATCTGTGCACTATCTTGTGCATTTTTGAACTGAAAGTATATGTAATTGGGTAGTTTGTTAATTGCGATTGGGGCTTTTGCTGGGGTGGCTATCGAACGATTTTGAGTCATTGGCTCAACAACGGTTGGAAGCCAATTTTCATAACTTACACTGACAAAATCATTGGGTTTGTCTTGATGTCTCAATTCTGTCGCATGAAGTTCGGCTGTGGTAGGAATGACATCTACGCCTTGCACTGAAAATATTGTTTTAATCAAGAAGGGTGTAAACGCTGTAATAAAAAACAGGCCTTGGTTGGAAGAATAGCCATAGTAATTGGGGGTTTGCTCCTTTTTTTGATAGGCAGGGCTACAAGTATCGATCAAGGGTAGGCCAATAAAAAGGTTTTGCAATTGCGTAACGCCCACAGGGGCATGCAGTTTTTCACTAACCTCTTTCACGGGAATCGCATAATAGTGTTTGTTGTATAAGTCAAGAACGTGAAGTGTATCGGCTACGAGCATGCCCTTTGCAACTTGAATGCCCATGGCAACACTTACCGAAAACCACAAAATGCTATCCTTTTTCATCCGCAGGCTTAATGTTCCCGAAAGGTCTTGGGTTCCCATTTTAGCATCCACATCATATTTCGCTGAAATATAACCCCAATCTGGCTTTTCACAGGGCAAATATTTGCTGCTGGCGGGTATCAGTTTGGGTTCATTTTGCGTGAAAGCAGTAGTAAAATATGCGCAGGAAATTACGATTAAAAGGATGTTTTTCATTTTTGTTTTGGATTGGAAGGCGAGGTATTCAAATCTGATGCCAATTGCTGAAATCGATCAATCCAATCATGATTGTCAAGTTTCATGGCCACAGATTTTGCATCGTTGATGTCGTTCAAATGTGTCAACGCTTTTTGGTCATATAATTTTTGCCAAAGTTCGAAGGCACGCGTCAATTCTGTCATCTGGCCTGATGTAATCTTTCCTTCTTCATTCGCCTGTGTTTTGGCCATTTGGGTCATTGCCTTGGCCTCCAGTAACATGTATAATTGAATGATAAACGGATTGGTTTCGATGGCGCTGTTTCTGCAAATTTCGACGGCTGAAGAATATTGGCTTATCGACAATTCTTGGAAACCTTTTACCAAATCACGGGCAGTAAAAATGGGCAAAGTATTTTCTAATGAATCTGCAAATTGGTAGGCGCTGTGCCAATCTTGCTTTGTCATTGCCATTTTGAATCGCTGTTGCAATGTGGTTTTTGAATCTACGTTGTTTTGATCGGAATCTGCCATTTTTATTTCGCCACTAGGGTGTTGGATTTCGCCCTGATCACCTTCTGACGGGTTTACAATCATTGGTTGAATCTTGTTTAACTTTCTCAATTGATAGGTGTTGTTCGTATACTCATTCTGCATCATCCAATTGGATATGCTGATTGGAATCATTGACTGAAAGTGTTGTAAAATGGAGGTGTTTTTTTCTGGATTATCGATGATATTGGCAGGGAATTTTAAGTAGACTTCTCGACACCAGAGAATGTAAAGTTTTGTTTCAACGATAGACGGGGACAAGGAGAAGTGTTTTTCCCAGGTGTCTGCGAATGCTTGGAATTGTTGTAGAATGTCCAATTGTGGTTTTAGTTCACGAGGGTAATGTTCGCCCTTTCCATTGAATACTTGAGGCAAGTATTCAAAATAGGCACTCGCCGCTTTTTCGTGGAACGTCCACGAATGAGGGTCGAGTGTACAGAGTTCTGTGTAAATTTTTATTGCATCCAACCAGTTTTTGGATTTTTCTAACAACTGGGCTTCGGCATAAAGGTAATCTTTGTTTTTGGGGGAGTATTTCAGAGCCAATTCCAATTGATAAAGTGCCATGTTGATGTTGGCTTTGTGCATGCTTGTAGCCGGTTTTTCGATCGTATGGGTATTGTTCGAGGTGTTAGAAATACTGGCATTTCCAGAATTTTTCGGAACATTTGGGATGCTTTGAGGATAGTTGGGATAATCCTTGGCCGACAATTGGGACAAGCGAAAGTAAGCTCCGGAAATAAACTGAGCGTCGTTATTTAATGGACTTACATTCGAAGCCCCTTTGATGGGTGTATTTTTTTGAGTGGAATCTATCAGTTTCTGAAAAAGCTGTTGTGCTTCATAGAATGCCTCTTCTTGAAATTTAGACTCGGCGAGGAAATAGTTCGATTTTAGTCGGGCTGACGCCACATTGGGATTTGCCGAAACATCACTTTCGGGCATAGCAATAAGGGTATCGGTTTGCGCCATTGAATTTGATGGGAACAAGAATGCACCCATAACAAAAACGACCGCGAAAAGGCGGATTAGCCTATTGAACTGAAATCGCCCAAGCTGTACACTTGGCTGGCGATGTGGGCTCCGTTGATTACGACAGAATTCCCGATCATACTGTCTTGACAGTTGAAATCGCGCAGTGAGCAATTCTCTTGTATGATGCTGTTGCTGATGTTGCAATTTTCTAGCTCGGTTTTATTGCCAATGCTAACATAGGGTCCAATTTGGCAGTTTTTCAAAGATACGCCATCTCCAATAAAGCATGGTTCTATGATGGTAACACTTTCATCGAAACGAGAACCTACGCCAACGAATTCTGAGGCTTTGTTTGCCAAAACGCGTTGATTGGTATATACGGTAGCGGCATAATTTCCGCAATCCAGCCATTCATCCACAGCGCCTGGGACAAACTGCATGCCTTTGGCTTTCATGTTTTCCATGGCATTGGTGAGTTGGTATTCGCCCTTTTCCTTGAGATTGTTGTCGATTAGATATTGCAGTTCGCTTTCCAATGTCTCACCGCTCTGGAAATAATAGATTCCGATGATGGCCAAATCCGAGACGAATTCCGTGGGCTTCTCAACGAAATCGGTAATGATATTGTCTTCGTTGTATTTCACAACGCCAAATGAGCTCGGGTTATCTACCTTATGCACCCAAATTACGCCGTCTTTGGTTTTATCGAGGTTGAATTCGGTTTTAAACAAAGTATCGGCAAAGGCCACAATCACATCGCCTTTAAGGCATTCTCTGGCACAAAGAATGGCATGTCCGGTTCCTTCAGCCACGTCTTGATAAAAGATTTTTCCTTGAGCTCCCACGCTTTTTGCGATGTCTTTGAGTTCGCTTTCTACGGCATCGCCAAAACGACCTACTACGAAGCCAATTTCTTCAATCGGTTCACCACACACGTCGGCTATGTCTTTGATGAGCCAATGAACGATTGATTTGCCACCCACTTTGATTAGGGGTTTGGGGGTAGTAAGGGTATGGGGCCGCATGCGTTTTCCCATTCCGGCCATAGGGATAATTAATCTCATTTTAGTTGTGTGTTAGAATTGTAAAAATTGGCGCAAAGGTAAGGATTGCGTATTAATTTAATGTTAGGCTGGTTTCACG
>CAZZKP010000045.1:0-13659 GCA_964654675.1 uncultured Bifidobacterium sp.
GCCCGATGCAGTAGCAAACGGCCACGCAGGAAAAATTTTAGATCAAATCATTCAAGCCGGCTTCAAAGTCGTTGCCTTGAAATACACCCAACTCAGCCATGAGCAAGCCGGTGATTTCTACGGCATTCACAGAGAGCGCCCTTTCTTCAATGATTTGGTGAGTTTCATGACCAGCGGCCCAATTTACGCGGCCATTTTGGAGAAAGACAACGCAATCGAAGACTTCCGTAAGTTGATTGGTGCCACCGATCCTCAAAAAGCCGACGCAGGAACCATCCGTAACTTGTTTGCCAAAAGCATCGATGCAAATGCGATTCATGGAAGCGACAGTGACGAAAATGCAGAAATCGAAGGAAACTTCTTCTTCAGTGCAGACGAGCGTTTCTAATTTTCCATTGAAATGATATTTTCAAAGCCCCAGCAAAAGCTGGGGCTTTTTTATGATATTTGAATCAATCCAATGAAAGAAAAATACGATTACAATCGAAACAACGACCTAAGAATTTACCAAGGACCAAGAAGCCGATTTGCTGAGTTCACCTTTGCCATCAGCGTTTTTTTCCAGTTCATCAAAGGGTTTAGAAGCCTGCATTTTCAAGGGCCTTGTATCTCTATTTTCGGCTCCGCAAGATTCCAAGAAGACAATGAATACTACCAACAAGCCCGAGAAATGGGGGCCCGCGTGGCAAAAGCCGGATTTAACGTGGTTACAGGGGGTGGACCCGGTGTGATGGAAGCCGCCAGCCGAGGTGCAAAAGATGTCGGAGGCCAAGCAATTGGCGTAAATATCGAACTCCCCTTTGAACAAAAACCCAACCCCTTCTTGGATGTGTGGGTCGACATAAAATACTTCTTCGTTCGAAAAGTTCTCCTCTTCAAATACTCCGTTGGATTCGTGATTATGCCAGGTGGTTTGG
This sequence comes from uncultured Bifidobacterium sp., assembly GCA_964654675.1. Classification (GTDB taxonomy): domain Bacteria; phylum Bacteroidota; class Bacteroidia; order NS11-12g; family UBA955; genus UBA955. The sequence continues at coordinate 918 of CAZZKP010000045.1, forward strand.
GCACCTTGGATGAACTCTTTGAAGCCTATACCCTGGTTCAATGTGATAAAATCCCCCAATTCCCCATTGTTCTGTTTGGCACCGAATTTTGGAAAGGCCAAATTGAACAATTAAAAATGATGGAAGCCAAACACACCATTTCCCCCGGCGACCACGATTTATATCTACTTACAGACAGTCACGACGAAGCCATTGCGTTTCTGCTATCCAGAATCCACCAATACGCACCCAAATACAAAACCTTCCGCAAAAAGTGGTGGTTGGGTGAGCGATAGTTCCGATCGATCGTTCAAAGCATCCAGAAAATCTTACCTATCTTTGCGGCTTTATGAAAGGTCCAATTTCTCAATTCATCGAAACGCATTACCTGCATTTCAACGCAGCAGCTCTTGTTGATGCCGCCAAAGGCTACGAAACCCACCTCACTGAGGGCGGAAAAATGATGGTTACCTTGGCCGGTGCCATGAGTACTGCCGAATTGGGCAAAAGCCTGGCCGAAATGATCCGCGCTGGCAAAGTCGACATCATCTCTTGCACTGGTGCCAACCTCGAAGAAGATATCATGAACCTAGTGGCCCATAACCACTACAAACGCGTTCCCCATTACCGCGATTTGAGTCCGCAAGATGAATGGGACTTACTCGAAAATCACTACAACCGCGTAACCGATACATGCATCCCCGAAGAAGAAGCTTTCCGTCGTTTGCAAAAACACATTGAAGGCATCTGGAAAGGCGCTCAAGACAAAGGAGAACGCTATTTTCCCCATGAATACATGTACCAAATTCTTTTGAGCGGTGAGTTGGAACAATACTATGAAATCGACCCAAAAAATAGCTGGATGTTGGCCGCCGCTGAACGCAACTTGCCAATCGTAGTGCCAGGCTGGGAAGACAGTACCATGGGCAACATCTTCGCTAGCTATGTGATCAAAGGCGAATTGCAGGCATCAACCATGAAAAGTGGTATCGAATACATGACGTGGCTGGCGGATTGGTACGTAAAAAATAGCGATGGCAAAGGCGTAGGTTTCTTCCAGATTGGCGGCGGTATTGCCGGCGATTTCCCCATTTGCGTGGTGCCCATGCTATACCAAGACATGGAAATGGAAAACATCCCCTTCTGGAGCTACTTCTGTCAAATCAGTGATTCAACCACCTCCTACGGTAGCTATAGCGGCGCAGTTCCCAATGAGAAAATCACTTGGGGTAAACTCGACATTCATACGCCCAAATTCATTGTAGAAAGCGACGCCACAATTGTTGCCCCTTTGATGTTTGCTTATATTCTTGGCTGGTAACTTACGCCCGTTAATGCAATTCCATGAGGCCATTGCATAGGTTTTCAATTTTCATTGCTGTCTTCTTGTTGGGGCTTTTTTCCTCATGTAAACCTGACTGCCTGCTCGTTTCCGATCCTCCCGCACCCAAAATCCTCTCTTATGATGTCGTTCAGGCATGGGATATCTCCACCTACGCGGCCCGGAAGGATCAATTGCCAACATTTTATGATTCCACCGGCGGCCAAATTAACATTTTTCAATTCATGCATGCGGCCGGTGTAAACACCATCCGATTGAGAATTGTCCACGGAAAAACACGTTTTCCCCACCCTTCAATAGAGCAGTTGCTTTGGATTGCCAAGATAGCCCAGCAGCAAAAACTTGCCATTTGGTTGGATTTTCATTACAGCGATGATTGGGCCGACCCAGGGCATCAGTCCACACCCAACGATTGGAAAAACCTGTCGATTCAAACACTCAGCGATACCATTCAACTGTATACTTATTCTACCGTTGCCAAGTTTTGTGCCCAAAATACAGCCCCCGCCATCGTACAAATTGGAAATGAAATCAGCCCCGGAATGTTATGGCCACAGGGAAATTACTCTGGCGCAGAATCAGAAGCTCAAAATACTGCAACCCTTTTCAACGCAGGCGCCAAAGGCTGTAAAGAAGCCTCCCCAAACACACAAATCATGCTTCATCTGGCGCCAGATGCCTCCTTGCTGAATACGGGAAAGCACTTTGCCAAATACATGCAATTCGACCTTTGGGGATTTTCCTATTATGGCAATTGGCATGGCTGCGACGATTCCATTGTCTTTCAAAATTTTCAGATTCTAAGCGACATCAATCGGAAGCCGTTTGTCATCGCTGAAACAGCATATCCGCACACATTAGACTGGCTCGACAATACCAACAATGTTTTTGGAATGACCTCGCAACTTTGCCAAGGTTACGGCGCATCGCCCCAAGGTCAACTCCTGTGGCTTGAAAAAGTATGGAATCACGCCAAATCCAAACCCGCTTTTAAGGGAATGGGCATTTGGGAACCCGCATGGGTCACGTCGGCTGGACAATCGGGAAATCAAGGTAGCAGTTGGGAAAACATGTGTCTATTCGACTTCAAGCACAGAGCCCTACCCGCTGCAAGTTTTGGTTGGTGAGTTTTCAGCCATTCGCCTTTACAAATGATTTATCTTTGTGCTTATGCGCCTTGCCAAATTAATTGCGATTCATTTCGGACTGTTCGCCTTGGGTATCATCCCTCAAAACCTGTCTGGTCAGTCCACGTCGGACGAAAATTCTGTGGTTGTTAAAAAACATACCCCGGCCAAAGACATTCAAGCCTATCAAATTTACACGGCCAAAGGCAAAAAAATCACCTACGCCCAATTCATCGAAATGATGGGCAGCCGCATCGAAGAGCATGGTGAAAAAAAGGGTCATCCTGCCACAGTCATCCTCTTTGGAGAATTCCACGACAACCCCATAGCGCACTGGCTACAGCTGCAAACAACGCAAGATATTTATAACGAAATGAAGGAGGAATTGGATGAAATCGCCGCGGACAAAGCGAGCGGTCAAACACTCCGAGTTCCTTTGGCATTGGGTGCGGAAATGTTCGAAACCGACCAACAGGTTGCATTGAATGAATACCTAAACCCAACAGATACCAGCGCAAAAACCGAAACCATGGTCACACCGATGGGAGCAATGATGGGTGGAGATCCGCAATATGACAAACTGAAAAAAGCCGTGAAACTATGGCCCAATTTCAAAACTGATTACAAGCCACTGGTGGATTTTGCCAAAGAAAATAACCTACCTTTCATCGCCACAAACATTCCGAGAAAATACGCCACCTTGGTGTACCGCGGAGGATTGGCAGCTTTGGATACTCTTCCTGTCGACAAAAAACAATTGTTTCCTACGATGCCGATGCCCTACGACAGCAGCCTAAATTGTTATGCGGAAATTTTCAAAGCCACGGGTGGACATGGCGGACAGAATTTGCCGATGTCACAAGCCATCAAAGACGCTACCATGGCTTGGAAAATTTACGGAAACCTACCTTCAGTTCCTGAAAAATATGAAGGCGGCGGCGTCTTCATTCACTACAACGGAAGTTATCATTCAGACAACCATGAGAGCATTGAATGGTACATCAACCAAGAGGAAAAAGCCCGTTGGTCGGTTTCAAGATTTGCAGAACCCCCGCAACCTACCAAGGTGATTACAATTTCTACGCGTACCCAAGCCAACGTAACCGCCTTGGAAAAGGAACACCTCGGCATCGCAGATTTTATCATCGTCACTCCAGACAACATGACCAAAACGCATTAATTCGATGTCTGACAATCTCATAGAAAATTTCAAACGCGTTAAGGCTTTCATCTTCGATATTGATGGGGTACTCACCAACGGTCAGGTCTTGGTGACAGAAGAAGGACATATGCTTCGATCCATGAACATCAAAGACGGGTACGCTCTGCAACACGCGGTGAAACAAGGTTATCCCATCGCCATTATTTCCGGCGGAAAAGGCAGCGGAATCTTGGAGCGCCTGAAGGGTTTGGGCATTCAATACATTTATTTGGGTCAAAGCCATAAAATGGAGGCCTTTGAAGAGGCTCTTTTTGCTTGGCAACTCAAACCAGAAGACGTGGCATATATGGGCGATGATTATCCTGATTTACCAGTTCTTGCCAAAGTAGGTTTACCATGCTGTCCGGCCGATGCTTGCGGTGAAGTAAAACAAATCGCTGCCTACATTTCCAACGAAAAAGGAGGCATGGGTGCCGCCAGAGACCTCATCGAAAGGACGATGAAAATCCAAGAGACTTGGGACCGCGAGGATTCGCATCATTGGTAAAATCCTTACATTTGTAATATGATCGCTTCCCAACTCATTAACGAACAACTCAGCCCATTGCGAATCAGCGATTCAGTGGATGCAGCCCTTTCGTTTATGATCAATCAAGGCGTTACGGAATTGCCTCTAATCGACCAAAAACAGCTTTGGAATTATGTGAGACTTCAGCAGTTGGCAACACTTCCAAAAGACAAAAAATTGGGTGAGACCATTCCTAAACACCCCTTTCCTCCCAGTGCAAATAGCTATCAACATTTATATGAACTGATTCCGTTGTTGGCCGCCAATGAACTGTCAATAATCGCCGTCACCGATCAAGACCAAAATCTCGTTGGCATGATCGAGCAAAAATCCATTAACAAATTCATCGCCGAGAGTTTTACCTACCGTGGTATGGGCGCCATTTTGGTGCTAACCATGAGCGATCGCGATTATGCACCTTCTCAAATTGCTCGTTGGGTGGAAGAAAATGGAGCAAAGATTTTGGGGCTGATGATCAACCACGCAGACCAAGGAATGCTCCGAATCAACATCAAACTGAATACAACAAGCGTTAAGAACATTTTAGCAACCCTTGCAAGGCAAGATATTGAGGTGGAACATGTGTTTATGTCCGACGATTACGATGAGAACGACACAAAAGCCTTCGACGTGGTTTTTAAGTTTTTGGACCTCTGAGACATTGATGTTGATAGAAAACAAGTTTTTTTAACGCATCGCATAGAATTTTAAGCATTTGACTGCGTTTGATTAGTAATTTTGACCCGAATACGATTGAGTAAACTATGACGTCCAAAGCAAATAACAACGAACTGATTTCATCCGAGAGTATCAAACCATTAAATCTAGCCGACGTAATTAATTTTTTCTGGCGTTGGAGAAAGGTGCTCATGATATCCTGTGGAATAGCCGCTGTTATCGCGATTGTGGTTACAATGCCATTTATTACCAAACCTAAATACCAGGCCACACACATTTTTTATCCAAGTAAAAACAACTCCATCTCAGAGGCACTGCTTTCTGACGCCGGACAGCGAATGAAAGATCCATTGGAATTTGGAGAAGAAGAGGAGGCCGAAAAAGCGATGCAAATTTTGCTTTCCGGTGATTTAATCGGTCGTTTGGTCAGAAATTTTAACTTATACAAACACTACAACATCAACCCAGCCACGGAGAAATATCCAAAAACGGCGATGGATTATAAACTCAAAGAAAACATCAGTGTTACCCGCACAAGGTACTTGAGTGTAAAGATTGAAGTCCTCGACGAAGACCCGCAGATGGCAGCTGACCTAGCCAATGGCATGGCTTTGTTGTATGATTCAATTACTACAGAGGTGCAAAACCAAATTGCAATCCCTGCTTTACAAATTGTTGAGCGCGCGTTGCAATCCAAAAGAGACAAAATCCAAGGGACCAAAGACCAAATGCGTAAACTCGGTGAAGAGGGTGTAACCAACTACGAAGAGCAAAGTAGAGCATTGGCAGAAGAAATCTACAAAGCCCAATCGTCCGGTAAAGTGAGTGAAATGAAAAAACTGCTGGAAGAACAAAAGACATTGGTTAAATCTGGTGGTGACTTTGTGGCACTGCAAGAGTTAATCAAATTGGAAGAAGAAAAGGAAAGTGACTTGATTGCACAATACGAGCGACGTGTGGTAGATGTGAATGAAAAATTATCACACAAAATGACCATCGAAGCAGCCTCGAAGCCCGAAATGAAATTCTGGCCAAAGCGCTCATTTGTTACCATCATTTCAGTATTAGCAACCTTTATGGCTACTTCGCTCATCTTGGTGTTTTTTGAATTGTATAGCAACAAAACCCAGTCGTAATTCCATTGCTACCCAAAATCACAACCAATAAAGAACGCAATGTCCTTTGGCTGATCACCGGGTTGATAACGGCTTTACTCGTACTCTCTGCCTTATTTGAGTATTATTACCTACTCCTGCTACCCCTAGTCCTCGGACTATTGCTTATGGCATTTCTTTACACCGAAAAAAGTTTACTTTTCTTTGGTTCACTTGCGCCACTGAGCATCAACTTCGATAACGTAGGCGGCGGACTCGGATTGGCTTTGCCTACAGAACCATTGTTTATTTTGATGTTCTTATTCATCACTTTTCGATGGCTCATCAAACCCGATTTCCGATTGGAAATGCTAAGCCACCCCATCAGTATCGCCATTTTAGCCTATCTGCTCTGGATGTGGATCGCTACGATTTTTAGTACTATGCCCATCGTGAGTATCAAATTTGTGATGGCAAGAACTTGGTATATTGTGCTGTTTTATTTCACCTGCCTTTCAATATTTTCCAATTTTAACAATATCCATTGGTTCTTTAAGGCCTTCACAATAACTACATTGGGCTTGGTGATTTTTACCCTAACCAAACACGCCGCCGATGGATTTATTCGAAGCAGTAGTTATGGGATTTCTTGGCCGTTTTTTCCCGATCATGGAATGTACGCTGCCGCCATTGCTTTTGCCGTTTCTATTTTGTTTATCTATGCCTTTGCAGGTCGACATTTTGGGATTTCTCTACCCTTTGCTCCTTTACTCGTTTTGCTATTGGCCATATTACTCTTTGGCATCGTTGTGAGCTATACCCGTGCAACCTGGCTGAGCTTAGTCGCAGCAATGGGTGTTTATGCCATTTTAAAATTGCGTATCAAATTCTCATGGATCTTATTGGTGCTTTTCGGAGCCTTTGCCTACGGAATTGTCAACCAAGACCAAATCATGTACAACTTGGAGGCCAACAAACAAGGGAGCAGTGATGATATTGAAGGTCACGTAAAATCGGTTTCAAATGTCACCACCGACCCATCAAACTTAGAGAGAATCAACCGATGGAAATGTGCGGGACGAATGGTTTCTGAACGACCTCTGTTCGGTTTTGGACCAGGCACCTATGTTTTTCAGTATAGTCCATTCCAAAAAAGTGACGAAATTACTTTGATTTCCACCTTTGCCGGCGATATGGGCGATGCACACAGCGAATATTTCTCTGCCATGAGCGAATCGGGTTATATGGGTTTGTTCACTTGGATTGGTATCGTTCTCACAACATTGGGCGTTTCATTCAAGATTTTCTATCGCGAAAAACCGGGCAAAGTCCGATATACTCTATTGATGGCGATGCTAGGACTGATCACATATTATGTGCATGCCTTTTTGAACAATTACAGTCAGTACGACAAAATTGCCGTACCCTTATGGGCCTTTACTGCGGTAATTGCCGCATTAGATTTGTATCACAGAGAAACCCCTATCGATGTTACATCAACTGAAGAAAAGTAAACTCTTTCTCGGGGGGGCCATTCTATGTGGAATCCTTGTAATCATTGGTATTCTTGGTTATGCCATCACCGTAGATCCCACGCCCAATGCAAATCAAATAGTACCCGAATGGTCGAACCTGGCTCCCGGAACTACCGTTTACTACTCCCAAGAATCATCCACTGAACCAACCTCAGAGAATTCATCAATTGACGATGCTTCTGAACCTAAAAATTCTCTAGAAGCTTCAAATCCTTCTTCGCTTCAAAATTCCGAAGAGACCCCGAGCTATTTGTTTTGGGCCTTCGGAAATCCCAATACGCCAAAGATCATCCCCATCAAAGACAAACCCACCGCAAATCCTGCCGTGCGAACGAATGCCAATGATTCAGCAAAAATGGCGGACAAAGTTTGTTACAGTCGCACCTTCTGGTTGGGGTCTGACCGTTTTGGACGCGACATCCTTTCACGGATGATTATCGGGGCCAGAATCAGCCTTTCTATTGGTTTTTTTGCCATGCTTGCATCACTTATCATTGGTGTAATCATTGGCATTTCCTCCGGTTATTACGGCGGGAAAATCGATGCCTTTTTCTCTTGGCTGATTACTGTATTTTGGTCGGTTCCCACCCTGCTAATCGCCTTGGGTCTCAGCATGGTATTCGGCAAAGGATATTACCAGGTATTGCTTGCCACAGCACTCAGCACATGGGTAGAAGTAGCAAGGGTCGTTCGTGGTCAAACCCTTCAACTCAAACAACGAGAATTCATTTTGGCCGCAAAAATTACGGGTTTCTCAAACGCCAGAATCATGTTCAAACACATTTTGCCTAACCTCAAAGGCTCACTCACGGTCTTGGCAACCACCAACTTCGCCTCAGCCATATTGCTCGAGGCTGGCTTGGGATTCCTCGGCCTCGGTGTTGCCCCACCAACGCCCTCTTGGGGCATGATGGTAAAGGAAAATTTGGGTTATTTGGTACTGGACAATAGCTACCTAGCTCTTGTACCTGGCATAGCCATCATGATTCTCGTAATGGCGTTTAATTTAATGTCGATGGGTCTCCGCGATGCCCTCGACCCCTACTCCAAAGATTCGTAAATCACCAAAGCTGTCCGATCTATGGATCGCAACAAACGCTCATCTTGAATGATGGAATGCAATAAAAGATCGAGTTCTAAAGAAAAACCCGCATCATACAAAGCATCTTCCATTTCAAATAGCACCCCAAAATTCAAATTCTCACCGTACAAAACCAGGTCTACATCGGAATCTGGCTTGTGTTTCCCCGTTGATCTAGATCCAAACAAGACCGCTTTCTCTAAGGTGGGATACTTCGCAAAAACACCCAACAACAAACCCATTTCAGCAGGGTTTAACCCCGCCACTTTTTGCACTGCCATGGATGCAAAATTACTGCACAAATACGGTAACTGGGAAATAGCCCAATCCGCCTACAATGTTCAGATAATATAATCCGCTCCGCAAACCCATAGGAACCAAAACTTCAGATTCTCGAACCGCAGATTGACCTACATTTCTACCCAAGGCGTCCACCCATTGCACTTGGCATTCCCCCAATCCATCTATATGGATGATTTGTCCTGACGATGTGGGATTGGGATAAGCCATCAAACGCGTCTTTGCAATATTCTTCACCGCAGTATGATCTACCAAAACAGAGATATCGGCAGTATCCTTACATCCATTTGTATTGCTCGTAGCAATCAATCGAACAGTATAAGTTCCGGCTTGGGTGTATTGATGAACACCTGGCAATCCTGTCTTCTTTGTGCCATCGCCCCAGTCCCATTCAAAGGTGAGTCCCGTTGTTGAAATTGGAACACAATTCAACTTGAACTGCCACAATAAATTCCATGTAAAGCCGGCGGCAGGTCTCGCTTTAACAACAACAGTAACAGGAGTGCGTTCGCTTCTACAACCATTGTTTTCCGTTTGATACCAAGCAGTTCTATTGCTTAGCATCAAACCCAAATCATAACTTGAACCAATAAACAATGGATCGGTAGCCACTGAATCTTCATACCAATACACATTACCAAAAGGCACTTTCGCCGTCATGTTACCCAATGCCTTCGCACAAACCGATGGAGCAGCCACTGAACTCACTTTTGGAATGTCATTGATAACAACTTCTACACTGTCAAATTTGGGTGCAAAACATGCACCTTCAGACGACTTATAATAAATTTGATTTTTACCGCTTAAGCCCGTAATCAAAGGCGTTTTACCTATGTAAAATGGTTTCGCATCGCTGCGTTTGAAATACCAATTCAATTGTCCCCAAGGCGTAGATCCAAACAAACGGGCTGTGTCGTTCGAACAAGCCGAATCTCCTGTGGCACCAAAAACATTGGGGTAATCTTTGATCATAATCTTCACCGCAGTACGTCCGCTTCCGCAGATACCATTCCACGACTCAACATAAACGTAGCCTTCTCCGCGCTTTGTACCTGTAAAAGTATACGTTGGGCCTTTTGCCAAAGGACTTCCTCCCGTGGCATCTGCAAACCAACGCAAAGTATCGGAACTAGAACTACTGCTCGCCGTCAATTTCACCGCATTCACGCCTCTTGCACATACAAAAGTATCTTTCGGTGCTTTGGGAGCCGATGGAGCAAAACTACTACCCACAAAGGCCTTAATCAATTTTGCACCCCCGGTGTACATGCAACCCTTATTGTTGGCCATGACATAAAACGAAGTGTCTTTGCTCAATGGACCTACAGTTAACAAATTCCCTGTAAACTGAAGCGTTCCACCCTTGGCTTTATCGTACCAATATACACTGCCATAATCCGTTGATGCCTGCAAGTTCGCCGATGCCCCAGCACAAATTGAATCGTTCTTTACAGTCAATTTTGTTGGATAATTGTTCACTGTAAAGGGCACTGTGAGCCATCCCGATTCACACATATTATTAATCGCTTTCACAAAGAAAGTATCTGTCTTTTGACAGTTATAAATCACGAGCTTGTTGCCTTCAAAAAATGGTTTTGGATCCGTTACCTTTCTAAACCATTGCACCGTAGACCCCGCGTCCGCTGCCGCAATGATTGTTACCGTATCGCCTTTGCAACCCTGAGCCGCTTGATTCAAACTGGGTGTACCCGGCCTAAAATATATCGTCTTTACTGAGGTGTCAGAGCAATAATTCCCATTGTATGGATAAACAGTCGTAATCAATTCAACCTTTAAATTTTTCTTGGAAGTTGGCTTAAATTTCCCATCTACCGCATTCATATACAACACATTGTCGAAATTCCATCGGTGAGAATACTTCTCCCAGTTGTAATACACATAATAATTGTAAAAAATGCTGCTTGTCACCGTTTTCTTACTTTGATTCTGGAAGTTCAAAGTATCCAAGTTCGCATAGCAATTTTGAGTCGTCGTAAAATCTGTTCCCAAATTGTAACCCACAAATGGATACATCTGCATGTGGCTATTGAAAATTGTACCACTGATGTTCAAACTCAAACAACGATACCATTTCCCACTGACTGAACCCACGCATAAGTTACGTTTCTTTCCATCTCCATTGGTCCAAGAATTACAAACCACCGCCGCCAAAGCTGTTGAACTGTCCGATTCTACCGCAATGATATAATTGCCATTCACCGTGATCGGCTTACCAAAATCGGCATTGAGGGTAATCCGACTCAATGGAATACTGCTTCCCATTACAGTATCCACCATAATGGTATCTGAAGCAATGGGTGACCCCGAAGGCAAAGAATCCGCACCCGCTTTGTACAAATTACATATCAAGTTGATTTTAACAGATTTGGCTGGCGTTGGAGTTACGGAAAATCCAAAAAATCTAAAACCCGATACAGTCATCGTTTGGGGTGCGTCAAAAAACTGACCCAATGAACTTCCTTTTTTTACCGTAATGCTGTTGTAAGCCGTGCTACCATAAGATGGAAACATACTCGTATCACCTCCACATTTTGTCGGTTTTGTAGCACTCCTTCCCTTTACCGCCGGCTTGGAGCCCAAAGCAGGAATGTCATTTACTATGCTGTGTGGCGTACTAACCAATTGAGCAAAAGCGCTTGTGGTTATTACGAAAGAAATCAATAGTATAAATCGTTTCATGTGAATGGTAATTTGGGTAAGGTGAAATAAAAGAATAACACCCATAATCCCAAATTTCACAGTCCAATTCAGTAGAAAAAATGTGTTTACAATGACCAAAATAGGTTCTAAAACATATTTCCAACAAAACGCGTAAATTTGTGATACCCTAAAATTATGTCGAACAACTTATTAAAAGGAAAAAAAGGAATCATCTTCGGTGCACTGAATGAGCAATCGATTGCTTGGAAAGTCGCGGAACTTTGTGTTGCCGAAGGCGCCCAAATTGTATTAACCAACGCTCCTGTTGCAGCCAAAATCGGTCAAACAGAAGCCCTTTCTCAAAAACTCAATGCCCCCCTCATATTTGCCGATGTAACCAAAATGGAAGACCTCGAAAACTTGGTCTCTGGCGCAACAGAAGCCCTTGGAGGAAATCTGGATTTTGTCCTCCACTCCGTAGGTATGAGCTTGAACGTTCGCAAGAAAAACCCCTACGCGGATAGCAATTACGACTACATGCACCAAACATTCGACATCTCTGCCATGTCGTTCCACCGCCTTATGCAAACCCTAATGAAGAAAGACGCCATGAACGAATGGGGTAGCATCGTGGGCCTGAGCTACATTGCCGCTCAACGAACCTTCCCCGATTACGGTGAAATGGCCGATGCCAAATCTCTGTTGGAGAGCTTCGCTCGTTCTTTCGGATACCACTACGGCAAGAAAAAACACGTTCGCGTGAATACCATCAGCCAAAGTCCAACCAAAACCACCGCAGGTTCCGGTGTGGGCGGATTTGATGCCTTTTATAACTATGCCGATAAAATGAGTCCTTTGGGCAATGCAAGCGCTGAAGCCTGCGCCGAATATTGCGTGAGCTTGTTCTCAGATTATACCCGCATGGTGACGATGCAAAACCTTTTCCACGATGGCGGTTTCAGTTTCACTGGAATCTCTAGTGATTTAATGGATAACTTCCGCGATTCGGCAGCCGAATAATTACTTTTGGTAAATAACCACTTGGGCTGTCTGCATTCGACAACCATCCACAGCTAACGTCAACCAATACATTCCCGAAGGAAGGTGGGATACGTCAATCGACATTTTATTGCCGTTGATATCATTCCAAACTTGATCAAGGCAAATCGTTTTTCCCGTGATATCCATCAAAAGGAATTTGTTCCCTTTTTGACT
>CAZZKP010000046.1:0-13604 GCA_964654675.1 uncultured Bifidobacterium sp.
GTAGTTTTGTTAGATGAACAAATGTTTGCCAAGCGTAATTCGTGGAAAATTGAAATCGCCTGGCTCGGGTAAAACTCGGTTTTTGGGGGTTGCTTTAATTTTGGGTACGACATTGCAGGCGCAGGTTCAAGTAGATACTTTGCCATTTGCCATCTCAAGCATCAAAAAATTGAGTGATGAGGATTTGCTCAACAAAAAAGAGGGCGTATATCTCACGGGGATTCCTGACATCAGCGTAGATCCCATCAATGGCCTGGGGTACGGCGGGGAGGCATCGTTGTTCTTCAATGGAAAAAAATCGAATCCATTTTTCCAATACACCCCTTACAATGCCGAATTGGATATTGCGGTTTTTAATACAACGAAGAATCAAAGGGAGCTCATGTTTGTGCTGGATATGCCCTACATCATGAGGTCGCCATGGCGACTTCGTGCAGAGGCAGGTGTAGAGACCAATCCCAACTTGCTGTATTTTGGCGGCGATCATCGAAGTTTAGCTGGATTGAGTCTGTACCCCAACATCGACAGTTTGCATGGGCAAAATCAAAATTTGTCTTATTCCAATTACGAATCACTCATGAATCAGATGGGGCTGGGGCTTTTTAACGGGTATTCAAAAACCGAGTACATTTTGAATGTGAGTATGGAGCGCTCCTTTCTGGAAAGCAAAATGCGCGCTTTGGTGGGTTTGGAGATGGCGCAGATCAACATGACAACCAGCGGGCCGCGAAGTTTGTTGCAAGAAGATGCATCCAAAGGATTGGCTTATGGACTGGGCAAAAGCAATATCAATTTCTTTCAAACGGGTTTGATTTACGATACGCGCGATTTGGAAACGGACCCGAGTTCTGGTTTTTTCATGGAATTGACCAATGAACTGTCGTTGAAGGCCTTTGGATCAAGATACAATATCAATAAAGTGTACTTCCACGCCAATGGCTATTTTGATTTGTTGAAGTCGCATCCCAGGGCGATGATTTTGGCCATGAGGGTTGCTGGTGGTCATACATCGAAAAATGCTCCTTTTTTTGAATTGCAGGATCAGTGGAGTTCGGAAGGGAGCACGGAAGGACTGGGCGGCCCCAATACCTTAAGGGGGTTTAAACAATCTCGATTTTTGGGGCGTGTTATGACGTTTAATACCGTTGAGATGAGATGTCGGATCGCGCAATTTGGATTCTTAAAGCAGCATTTTGCTGTGAGTGGTGTTCCGTTTTTTGATGTTGGGAGTGTGAGTGATAATTTGGGTGGGGCTGTGGTGAAGGCCAATTATCGACATTCATCGGGTTTGGGAATGCGGATTGCTTGGAATGTGAATACCATTTTGCGTTTTGATTATGCGATATCGAAAGAGGACAAGCAGTTCTTTTTTAATTTGGGGCATGCTTTTTAGGTCCACAATTGCGATGAGTCTGTTGATTTCCCATCTTTGTTGTATTTTTGATTTTATGGTAAAATCGGTTTCCCGCGGATTCTTATTGTTCACCATTTTATGGATTGTTGGTGGATTAAAAGCGCAAGCGTTGATGAATGGTTCACTACCGCATCGGATTTTGGCAAATCCCCAAATGGTGATTTTTTCGGAAAATGAGCGGCCCAGTGCGGAACAATGGCCCCTTGTTATTTCCAAGGTTGGAAAATATTCATCGAACAGTGAATGGAGAAAGTACCAAGAGATATCCGATGATTTAGGACAAACACACTATCGGGTACGTCAATATTATCAAGGAATTCCTTCTTTTTTATCTACAGGTATCGTCCATACAAAAAAAGGGAAAATCTTGTCGGTCAACGGCGATTTTGTATCGGAAACTCAGTTTTCGGGAAAGAAAGTGTTGGATGAGGCGTCGGCGCTGAAATTGGCATTATCCAACTTGCCAGCAAGTAAATATTATTGGGAGGATGCAGGGCAAAATGCAGCGCTTCAAATGGCTACGGGAAATTTGGACACGACCTATTTTCCCGTGGGCAAGTTGATTTATGTGTCGAAGGGTTTAAATTTGGGTGGGGCACATCGCTTGTGTTATCAATTTGATGTTTTCGCCAGTGAACCCTTGGCAGGGAGGTCGATTTTTGTGGATGCGGAGACGGGAGAAATTGTAGCATCGAATGATTTGATTTTGCACGGAGACAGCAAGGGAACGGCGGTCACGAAATACAGTGGGACGCAGAAAATCATCACGGATAGCACATCAACCACCAATTTTAGGCTCCGGGAAATGGGGCGCGGCACGGGCATCGAAACCTACAATTTAAAGAAAGGCACAACCTATTCGAGTGGGGTAGATTTTACCGATGCGGACAATACATGGAATAATGTGAATGTGAACAAGGATGAGGTGGCTACGGATGCGCATTGGGGTGCGGAAATGACCTATGATTATTACAAAAATGTTCATTCGAGAAATAGCTATGATGGCAATGGCGCTAAGATTTTGAGCTATGTACATTACAGCACCAACTATAACAATGCTTTTTGGGATGGTACACGAATGACTTATGGCGATGGTGATGGTACA
The DNA here is from genome assembly GCA_964654675.1 of uncultured Bifidobacterium sp. GTDB lineage: Bacteria > Bacteroidota > Bacteroidia > NS11-12g > UBA955 > UBA955. The sequence continues at coordinate 2,520 of CAZZKP010000046.1, forward strand.
ACCTTTACGCCACTCACAGCTTTGGATGTTTGCGGACATGAGATTACACATGCGGTGACGACGAATACGGCGAATTTGGTTTACAGCAATGAGAGTGGGGCATTGAATGAAAGTTTCAGCGACGTATTTGGTCAGACCATTGAGATTTGGGCTCGTCCAACGAAGTACAATTGGCGCATCGGGGAAGACATTACACCCTCGGGAAATGGAATTCGCAGCATGGTGAATCCCAATTTGTTTAGTCATCCCAAATATTACAAAGGGGTCAATTGGTATGCAGGCACCCTTGATAACGGGGGTGTCCACACGAACAGCGGCGTCCAGAATTACTGGTATTATTTGATTGCCAAGGGGAGTACGGGTACGAACGAAAAGGGGAATGCATTTAAGATTGATTCATTGGGTATCGACAAGGCGGCGAAGATTGCCTATCGCAATTTGAGTGTGTATTTGACGAGCAGTGCGACGTACGCAGATGCGAGGACATTTAGTATCCTGTCGGCGGCGGATTTATATGGTCAGTGCAGCAATGAGGTGATACAGGTTACCAATGCTTGGTGGGTTTGCGGTGTGGGCAATAAGTATGATTCTGCTTATGTAAAAGCGAATTTTTCGGGAGATACGGTGGCTTGCACTGCGGGCAAAACGATGAATTTTCTGAATTATTCCGAGAATTACAAAGCGAGCCAATGGTATTTTGGCGATGGGGGGACGGCTCTTACCACCAATACATCGCATGTTTACACGGGTTATGGGAAATTTACGGTAAAGTTGGTTGTGGACGGCTGTTTCAAGGGGAAGAAGGATTCTATGACGAAGGTTCAGTATGTGAAGGTGGATAGCACATTTGATATTTGTAAGGCATTTTTATTGCCAAAGACGGGGACGGACAGTGCGGTTGGTTGTCGGGGATTTGTGTATGACGAGGGTGGCGAGGACAATTACCTGACCAATCGGATTGTGAAGTTTAAGTTGAAGTTGCCGGGTGCGGACAGTATACGATATCGATTTAAGGTTTTGGATTATGAGGCCGGATTTGATTCCTTGGTGATGTACAGGAACAGTGTGGCTGGAGCGAATCGCTTGGGTCAGTTTTCGGGCAGTACTTTGCCTTTGGCGGGTGCATGGAAGACGGTGGCGGGGAATGCGTTATGGTTTATTGAGTACAGCGATCCGATGGTTACGGGCAAGGGGTTTAAGGTGGAGTATGTGGGCGTGTTTAAGCCATTGGATGTTCGATTGCGCAAGGATACGGTTGTGTGCAAGGGTCGGCCCGTGTTGTTGGCTGCGGCCGCCGCAGGCGGCCGCAGCACCCCCTACACCTATTCATGGTATGGAACAGGGGTCTCCGGGGGAGGCAAAACACAAGTTGTGTTTCCCGCCGCAACGCAGCAGTATTCTGTCGTGCTTTGGGATGGTTGTGCATTGAAAACGGATACAGCCATTCAAACGATTTATGTGAAACCACCACTCAGTGTCAAAATACTCCGAGCAGACACCGCAGTGTGTATTGGCGATACCATGTTCCTTGCCGCAAAAGTGTCTGGTGGTGATACGGCAGGCTATAAATATCAATGGTCCAATGGGTTGGGGACTGCGCCATTGGCGTCAATGATCCTCACAGATACCGTCAAAGTTTATCTCACACTCACAGATGGTTGTACCGTAGTTTCGGCAATGGACAGCGCTCGCTTGGATACCTATTTGCCCTTGATGATGTCGGTTTCCAATGATACCGTGCTTTGCCATGGGCGGACTGCAGATTTGGGGGCGAAAATCAAAGGCGGGAATCGACTCCATGGCGGTGGCGCATATTCCCTTGTTTGGAGCAATGGAGTAAAGGCGGGGGTAATTACCGTGGGTCCAACAGTAACCACTACGTACTATGTGACGGGGAGTGAAGGATGTTCGCCCGATGTGCACGACTCGGTGAAAGTAACCATGCGTAATCCATTGTATTTGAGCCCAGTAAGGGATAGTGTTTTATGTCGTGGCGAGAAAATGTCGGTGAGCCTCCTTGATTCTGGCGGACTTGCATCGAAAAGAAAAATCGTTTGGGATAGTATAGGTTTGGTGGGTAATTCGGTGGTTGTGAATCCATTGGCGGTAGGGAAAACAGTGTATCGTGTTCATGTGGAAGACGGTTGTACTGTGTTAAATGACACCACAATCTTTACGGTTGATCGGTTGCCTGCGATCACGGGTAGCATTTCTTTGAGTGACTCTGTTTTGTGTTATGGCGATTTTACCATTGTTCAAATGACAGCAGGAGGAGGACGATCGATGACAAGAAAATGGTTTTTGGATGGGGTACAAATTTCGGCCATGGGGGTTTTGGATACGCCTATGTTGAGTAAGACTTATCGTTTGGTGGTGAGTGATGGTTGTTCTATTCCTTACACTGATTCTGTTAAGGTAATTGTAGCGCCATCGAAGATCAATTTGAGTTTGGGAGCCCATGATTCTGTGATTTGTGCAGGTAGTTCAGTAGGTTATTTGTCGGTGAATGGTACCGGTGGATTTGCTCCATTAACGTATCAGTGGGACGATCCGATGAAGCAAACCACGGCCAAGGCTACGGGATTGGGCAAGGGGGTATATATGTTGCGGGTAAAGGATGCCCAGGGTTGCCTGGACTCTTTGGGATTGTTTGTGAATGAGTATAGATTGCGGATGAAACCTCTGAACGACACGGTGATTGCCCGCGGTACATTGGCCAAATTGTATGCGTACAATGGTTCCAAGTGGCGTTGGTCACCCAAACAGTTTATGTCGACCACGGATACTTTAGAGACGGTATTCGTTCGCCCCACAGACAGTATGGTTTATTCTTTGCTTGCTTTGGACAGCAACGGTTGCTTGTTCCGCGATACGGTTTGGGTTAGGGTGGTGGATCCCGAGTTGGTTCGCATACCAAATTTAATTACTCCAAATGGGGATCAAGACAACGAGTATTGGGATTTGACGGAGTTGTTTGAATACAACAAGCGCTTGGTGAATATTTACAATCGGGCGGGTGAGTTGGTGTATCATTCTGATGCGTATCAAAACGATTGGAACGGCAAGGATGCGACGGGAGCTGAGTTGCCGGTGGGGATATACTTTTATCATTTAAAGCACAACAAGACGGGGGAGGAGCATAGGGGCTTCATTCAGATCATGCGGTAAGGGATTTGTAATTTAGAAATGGGATTTACGGAAGCGTTTTACGAGTTTTTCATTGAGTTGTCGGCCAACAATCAGAAATCGTGGTTTGACGAGAATCGGGCGAGGTACGAGCGCGAGGTGAAGACTTTGTTTTTACATTTTGTGGAATCCGTGCTTGAAAGGATGGTCTTATTGGATGATCGGTTTAAGGGCTTGGAGGCAAAGCAGTGTATTTTTCGGATCAATAAGGATATTCGTTTTTCAAAGGATAAAACTCCTTACAAATTGCATTGTGCTGCTGCCATTCAGATGGGAGGTCGGAAAGAGATGGGTGCTGGCGGGTTGTATATTCAATTGGGGCCGGAGGAATGCGGGCTATACAGCGGGGTGTATTTGCCTGAAAAGGATGAGTTGAAACGAATCAGGGGATTGATTGCTGGGGATTTGGAGGGCTTCAACCGTGTGTTGAGAGATCCTGCATTTGTAAAGTACTTTGGTTCTGTGAGGGGCGAGCGGAACAAGCGGATTGATTCAGAGTGGATGGGTGCGGCGGTGGAGCAGCCCTTGCTTTACAACAAGCAATTTTATATTCAGCACACGTTGGATGCAGAAGATACCTTGCGGTCGGATTTCGCAGATTATGTTGTGGAGGTTTGGAAAGCGAGCCGGGGGTTTAATGCTTTTTTGCAGGGACCTGTTTGATTGCAATCAAAAAAAGCCTGAGTTAGATTTGAGGAAACGGCGACAAAGAAGTTTGTCTCGTAAAGTTGAATGGTTCTGTACCAGATCAAATGTCTGACTTGTCGCGTTTACAAGTCGTTTGGAGAGGTGTTGATACTCGTAATGGCATCAAGACGAATGGCCATGTCTTTTTTGAAAAGCGCGGAATTTACGTCGTAAATCTGGGGTGTAAGCCACATATGCACCAACCGGTATTGGTGAATTTCTCTCAAATGTCTTTTGTGAAACCAACCAAGTGGGTACAAGCTACTGCCAGAAAAAGCCATGTTGGCTCCTTTGAGGTGGATTCGTTTGAATGTGCTGGTGCTTTTGCGCCAAGAATTGACTGACTCTGGCAAGAGGATCAACAGGGCTTTTCCGCCCATGCTGAGATTCCATATTTTCTTGCGTAAGGATTCGTAATGGAAGTCCGGCGAGGGCAAAATGGCTATCCAGTCTTTGAATGACAGCTCGGGATTCATACTTACCTCGGCATCGAACTTACTTTTATTGTCAACTGGGATGTAATTTCGAATGGCACCGGGTATGTTTTGCTGTCCAATCCAATGATTCAGGACTTCAATGATCGCTTGGGGTGTGTTGAATGGAATCATCAAACGGAACTCAGCGAAATCACAAAAGCTCAGATACTGTGCATGCAAAATCAGTTTCGAGGCCAGATCAGCCTGAAGAAGATCACTCTCTCGCAGTAGGAGGTAATCTTTTTTGAGAATTTGGCCGATAACTTGCATTGTATTTTTTTAATTTCTTGCAATCTAATTTTTTTTCTCAAAACATTGCTAGGTAATTCATTTTTGGACTTCAAAAAATTTGTAAAACGACAATTTTGTTCTGTGAATGGAGAATTTAGATACATTGTTTTTTGATTGTATTGTACCATTAATTCTCTTTAAATCAATCAAATCAGTATTTACATGGGTCGAGGTTTTCAATGGGGCTAACACAAGACAGAGATGTTGGTCTGTAAAAAAATAAATAACAAGTTCGTTTATCGAAGATGTTGTTTCTATGACATTACTCGCCTATTTTCGTGTCAACTAATAACATCATCCATGAGGATAATAACTACATTGATTGCTTTCGTTTTATTGTCGTATGGCAATGCACAGACCGCTTCGGAAGTGGGGGGTAGTTCAGATTTGAAGAAAGCCCTAGACCGCTCCAGCAAGGCGATTGAAGAGGTAAAATCACTGCGATCCGAGTTGCGTGAAGCGAACAAGAAAAATGCGATTCTATCATCGGCATTGGAAGGAATGCAAGCCAAAGTATCATCAGAGATTACAAGGTCTCAAGAATTGCAGGCCCAAAATGAGCGCGCCATGAATTTGGCTTTGGACGAATTTAAAAAGAAATTTGAGGAGCAGAACAAGACCGTGGAGGCAGTGCAATCTTCATTGGACGAGAAATTTAATAAGCAATTGATATTCTTTGTTTTAGGTCTTGTTTTGTTTGTGCTAATCGCTTTGATTGCCACACGCAGTGCAACGAAAAAGGGCTTGAATCAAGCCAATGCCAATTGGAACAATTTTCAGGAACACTTACTAAAAAAATAAGCAATTTTATAAAAAATCTTTATGAGCAGCAATAAGAAAAAAGGCAAATTAGATCCCATTACGTTTATCTATGGTTTCGGAGCCGCGGTGGTACTTGTAGGTGCCATGTTTAAATTTTTGGGTTGGAATTTCGCCAATGAAATGTTCATCTTGGGTTTGAGTATCGAGGCAGTCGTGTTTTTGATTTCTGCATTCGAAAGACAATCTGATGATGAAGATTACCGTTGGGAGCAAGTTTTCCCTCAGTTGTCTAACGAAAGTTCCGATGGCACTTCTACAGACTTGGGTGGCTACCAATCCGCAATGTCGCAGTTTGCAGCGACCTTGGGTGAGTTGAATAAGGGTTTAAAGGATATGACCGAAAGTGTTCAACAAATCCGTGGAGAAATGCAAGCAAACGCCACGCGTTCTGCAGAAATGCAAAAAAGCATGCAGGAGTTCAACCAATTGATGGAGAACTACAATCAGAACATGCGTTCTATCAACGAAAAGTACAACCAATTCTTAAATAGCGGTAAGTAAACCGTCAAATGGGTTCTACGATAACCATATCGAAGGCGAAGAACTTCTCGTTCAAGAAATTGTCTTTCTTGTACTTGGTGTTTATTTTATTTATTTTCTTTTCCTCCCCAGGAATGTATGTGATGCAATATTCTGGGGTTGCGGCCACCCAAAGTTTACTCAATGAAAAGATGTTAAATGATTTGAGGGGTTTTAATTCAGTGAATCCAACGGAATTGGCTCTGAAGACAACAACGATGAAATCTGTCTCAGAATTGGAAGCAATAAAAATGCAGTATTTGGACTTTGCAAACCAAACTGGAGTTTCAGGTGACAGATTGCGTGAAAATAATTTCGCTGAGAAAAAAATCAGAAAGGGTGAAATTGGACCTAAAGTTAAGGAGATACTAACGGATTATATTCAATCCTATTCCACAGTTGGGATCAAAGACATCAAGTCGGAATTTGATATGCCTGAAGATTTTTCAGGTTCAAAATTTCCGGTGATTGAATTTTATTTTAAAGAAACACCCAACGGTGTATTGCCTACAGTATTTGAGCATCTAAGAACTGTGATGCTTTACAATACGCTGATGGTTTTAAAGAAGAAGGATTTAGAAATGCCTAAATTCGAAATACTCACTATGGACAATGCCGATTTCATTCAAAAAATGAAAAAGAATTTGATTTTGGGTGAGAAATTAGATGTTGTTATTCGTCCTCAAAAAAAGGGTATCCTACCAACTGTAAAGATCAATGGGAGCTTGGTTGAATCGAAGCCAATAAATAACAATGGAGATTATCGAGTGTTATATAATCCCAAGCGAGCAGGGAACTATAGTTTTGAAGTAAGGATAGGCGAATCACGATTGTTGTCCAGTTTCAATGTTGAATCCCCCGCTTTTAGATTTATTCATGAAGCTTCCAATTTAAGAACGGAAGTAGGTTCAAAATTTACGATTACATTGGATTCGAATTTTGTGCCAAAGGGAGATAGAATGCGTTTCGTTTCTAATTCGGCACAAGTGGATCGTAATGGTTTGGTGCTGAAAGTGGTGCCGGAGAAAGAGGGTAAATTCGAGATACTAATGACGGAAAACGGTAAAGTGATTGATAGGGCTGTGTTTTTTGCGAGTTTGCCAAGACCACCTAAAGTATCGTTAATGGATATTTATGGGAAACCGGTTCAATTGAGCAAAGCGAATAAATTGGAATCGGACAATGTTTTTTGGCAAGTTATTGATTTTGATGTCGCAATTGTCTCCGAAACAGGTAAAGTTAATAAGTTCCATTCTGCGACTCGGTTCTTGCGAAATGAGATTAGGGAATTTGAGAATAATGCGCAGAAGAATACTACTTTCATCTTTGAAAACATTCGTTTGACTTCTCAAAAAGGTGGTGTTACTATGATGGCGAGTCCTCTCATAATGGTTAAATAAGATGGCGGGAAAGGTAAAAATAAAAAAGTCGAAAAATCTTCGTTTCCGGTTGATTAGTGTCTTGTATTTGCTGTTTATTTCATTAACAGTTTTACAAATCCCCATAGAATGGTTTCGGATAAACTACAGTCTTTTAGATTATTTGAATAAATCAACAAAATCTGAAATAAATATTCCCATTTTAAAAGATTGCCATGATTATGTTGAAGATTTAGATAAGCGTTATTTAGAAGCCTTGGGAGGGTATAATTCAACGACTGGAAAATATAATGAGCCCAATGGTTACAGTGTAACAGATGTTTTCTTCTTTAAGCCTGGTACAGGTGATTTATTGTTTGAAAAACTGACCAAATTGAACGAATATTATCGTTCGAAACCATCAAACGATCCCAAAAGGATCGAGTTTGAAAAGTTATTTTCATTGGATTTGGCCAACGGTTTGTCTGATGGAAAGAAGAAGATTTATTTAGAATGGAAGTTCAAACACACCCCTGCCAATGTGGTAAGAACGTTTTTGGGTGAATTGATATTGAGATTTAAACTCTTGAATGGAGGTTTAGAATTTCAGGGAGAAAAGGGAAAGAATAGTATTGTAATGATGGCCTATAACATTGAATCTGCGCGTCCCGGTGATACTGTCAGAATTGTTGTTTTGGGTCATGAAAAAATGAAAGTTTCGGCAACGCTCAATGATAAGGCGTTTCAATTGAATCTCTGGAGATCAGATACTTTGTTTTTTGTTCCACCATCCGCAGGCAATTATTTATTGAAATTCAACAAAAATGGCTTTGAAGAGTCATTGAAAATCACCGTTGTACCTAAGGGTTTTGTTGGTAAATCAGACCATGCCCTGCAGACCTTTTACGAAGGAAAATCTGCGGAATTAAGATACGTTAACTTATTAAATGTGGGCTCGGCGAGTTGTAATTGTGATCCGAAATTGGCGATAGACAAATCGAATGGATTGGTGAAGTTTACTCCAAACTCTCCTGGGTGGTGTAAATTTAGATTGAACTCTACTGATGGTTTGCTATTGTTAAATGATTCAGTTTTCATACAGCAAATCCCAATGCCATTTATTGTAGTGGAAGGTGCTAGTGACAGGGCAATTAGTATAAGTCGATTAATGAACGCCAAAAAGATTGCGTTCAAAGCAATTCATCCTGATTTGCCAAATTTCAATTATACCATCGATAACATGGATGTCAAATTGGTTGGTATCAAAGATGGTGTAAAAACAGTAAGCGGAGGGACAATTGAACTGACAGCAGATCAAATTTCTCAACTTCAATATGTAGTGATTGACAGATTTTCAATTCAGACTCAAATCAAACCAATTCAGTTCCAAGAACCCTTAGTGATCCAAATCAAGAGATAATCATGAATAAAATGATAAAAAATGGCTTTCTTTTTTCCCTTATTTTACTAGTTTCGGGAGTGTTGTTTTCGCAAACAGCAATCAACATTTCGGGCACACAGGTTGTTAAAAAAGGGGAGACATTTACAATTGAAGGTGGTCAAACAATAGTGTTTGAACCCGGTGCGACACTGCAAGTTGAAGGTTCCCTTTTGATTAAGGGAAACGCAGAATCACCTGTGATTGTTAAATCTTCCGACCCTTTAAAACCCGGCAATGGTTTTATGATTGTAGGGATTGATGAGGCCGCTTCAGTAGCAATTTCGTTTGTGAAATTTCAGAATTTGATTCAACCGATGCGCTTCGATCCATTTTGGTACAGGAAAAGTGTAAAAATTTCTGACATTTCAATTAGTGGGTCCAACTCCGGTGAGCCGATGATTTATGTAGCCGGACCATTTTTGGATTTAAGAGAAGGGATGGACATCGATTTCAAATTAACTGGGAGCAAATTTTTTAATAATTCGGGCAATGTATTATTGGAAAAAGTGGGTGCGGATGGAATAAACTATTCTTTAGATGGTTTGATGTTTAATGAGAATGCTCTGCAAGGTGATGATAAAAGTATGGGTATTTTACACCTAGATTTTGCCAATTCAATCAATGTAGCTGGTGTTAAATTGGGTGAATTTGCGTTCAATAGAAACACCTCTGGAAATTCGGAAGTGGGCTTGTCAATTTCGGGTGGAAATGGCACTGGCTCTGAGAAAATCGCAGTTTCTGGGATCTATTCCGAATCAAACGTTGTAAACGTTATTTTGGATCGTAGAAGTGACAGTCGATTGCCATCATTGGATGTGAATAAGTTGGGTTCTCTCTCTGATTACCCTCAGCAGAAGGACTTTGTCTTAAATGGGAGTCATAAGTTTGGAAAGATAGATCTAAAAGTAATTGGAAATCCTGTAGTTGTAAGGTTGGAAGATTCTTTGGGTAACCCAGTTTATAATAACGCTACCCGAATCAATGATACAGTGTCATTAATTTATTTGCAAGGTAATCCCACCAAATTGACTCTGGCTAGTGGTGAAACATTTCACATACCCAAGTTAACGAAAGATCAACTGCCTCCCCCAATTTATCGAAAAATAGATACAACACTGATTAGTAGAATTGCAGTTGATTCTACCATGTTACAGCGAATGCTTGGTAAGGGGCCACTGTCTTGGGAGGCTGGTGCGATGTTCGGTGCGGCTACCTATCGTGGTGACTACCGTCATAAATTCTCACCTTTGCCCTCTACCATGGAATTTAGTGGTTCGGCGTTTTTGCAATACAATGCACGCCAAAATACGGCATTTAGGCTCTCCGCTTGGCGCACAAATGTCTCGATGCATTATCGTAATGCACCTGCTTTGTTCTCTGGAATGGCTCCCCAGATTTGGCAAGGAAGTCAGGGATATTTTGCGGATGCTATGGGTTGGAGATATGCCTTTTTAACTAAGATGGGTGGTCTCGATTTCGATATGTTGATGATGTTGGGTGATGGTAGGACATACACTTTGAAGCCATATCAAAAAGGAAAATGGATTCCCCAATTGGGTCTTGGAATGGGTGTTTTTGGATATACACCTTATAGGGAGTATTCAACGAATGTATATGATGCTCAAAATAAAGTTGTTGGTTCAAAATATGAAATGATGAACCTTCGTTCCGTTGGAACAGAAGGACAAAATTATTTACCGGGGGCAAAACAATATGGTAAAATTGCAGGAAGTGCAAATGTCTCCTTTCAATTAACCTATTTGATGCAGAAATTTGCATTCCACGCAGAAATAAAAAGTGTGTTTACTACAACAGACTATTTGGATGATTACGGCTCTGGTGTTTGGTATGGTGGTGATATTCAAAAATGGTACGATGCATCACCTGAGGCGATTGATCCGAATACTGGGTTAAAGCCATATTCTGCAACGATGCGTGATTATTACACAGGTTATCTAAATCAAGGGTATATTAAGACCCAAAAGCGTACAAAAAGTATCATGCCTGACGGGTATTTTCAATTTCATCTTGGGTTGTCGTATTTCTTGAATGACAATACTTCAAAGAAATTAACCCGTTATTCTTCTGTAATTATTCCTCCTGTTAAGAGAGAAAGAAAGGTAAAAGTGAAATCACTTGATGAAATAAAATATGCAACAGGTGATTGGCAAAAGCATATCAATATTTCATTTGTTGGTGGAGGCGCTATGTTTATTGGAGATTACGGGCACAAGTTTTTCCCAATGCCTTCTACAATTGAAGTTTCGGCTGGTTTGATAGGTGAGTATAATAAGTCGAAGAATGT
>CAZZKP010000047.1:0-13548 GCA_964654675.1 uncultured Bifidobacterium sp.
TTGGAAGAGATTGTGCGCGAAAAAGGCTTGCACTTTGGAATGGACGTTGCTAGATACAACATTAACGAAGACTAATTAAGAGATGAGACACGGAAAAAAATTCAATCACTTAGGAAGAACTGCCTCTCACCGCGCAGCGATGCTGTCGAACATGGCTTCTTCTTTGATAATTCATAAGCGTATCGTAACTACAGTTGCTAAAGCAAAGGCGTTGCGTGTTTACGTAGAACCCATTATTACACGTAGTAAAGAAGCAACAACCCACAATTACCGTACTGCATTCTCTTATTTGCAAGACAAAGTGGCTGTCACTGAATTATTCACTGTAATCGGTGGTAAAGTGGCAAGTCGTCCCGGTGGATATACCCGAATTTTGAAAACTGGCAACCGTGCCGGTGACAATGCGGAGATGGCAATGATCGAATTGGTTGACTTCAATGAGTTTTTCGAAGGATTTAATGCCGATAAGAAGAAATCTACCACTCGTCGTTCTCGCCGTGGTGGTGCATCTACTGCAAAATCTAGTGCTCCCAAGGCGGAAGTTGCTGAAGCAGTCGTTGTAGCCCCAGTTGTAGAAGAGGCTGTGGTTGAAACTGTGGTTGCGGAAGAAGTTGTTGCTGAGACGGTAGCTGAAGTTGTTGCACCTTCGGAAGAGGTTGCTCCAGAAGCTCCTGCTGATGAAACACCAGAAGCACCTGCCGCGGAAGAAGGTTCTGAGGAAGAAACAAAATAATTAAAACACTTTTTTTCATAAAAAAGGCCACCCATTTGGGTGGCCTTTTTGTTTGGTGATGTGTGGTGTCGTTGACACACCGTTATCAATTGTCAATTCGATTTTCCCTGCAGAACTTCCTCTGTGATTCCCAATTCTGCAAGAATATGGTCGGCCTTTGAAACGTATTTCATCACAAACAGTGCATATCGAATATCGCATCCAATGGATCGACTGTAATTTTCATTCCATGCATAATCGTTGATAGTGGCGGTGAAACTGCGATCAAAATTGATACCGATCAATTCGCCCCGGTTATTCAATACGGGTGATCCACTATTTCCACCGGTAGTATCTAAATTGTATAGCATTCCAACAATGACCTTTCCCGTTTCAGGGTCTTTAAACACAGGTGCGATGTCTTTGATACGTAAGTTGTCTGCCACTGCACTGGGTAATCTATAGTCAGGTCTTGTGTTGGCCTTCTCAAAAACGCCATCGAGGTACGTGTAGGGTTTGTGGATTTCTCCATCGTTTGGACTGTATCTTCTGATGTAACCGTAGGTTAGGCGTAAGGTGGAATTTGCATCAGGAATGAATTGCGTGGCTTTGTAATCTCTCCGCATATCCAAATAAACGGGCATGGCCGCCTTAATAATTTCTTCAATTTTTGCAGATTGGATGGCTACGGGTCCGGTAATTCGATTGACCAATCGACCCCATTGACTAAGAGCGTCTTCATTACATAGGGTTTTTTCCCACCATTTTGCATTGTATGATGTTTGATTTGCTTCGGTCATTGCAGTTGCCGCCGTTTTGGCTGCCTCGGCAATGGCTTTGATCTCTGATAATTGCTTAATACGGGTTTTTGCTGCTGCGTTAATCGCCCATTCCTCTGGCGACTGTCCTTTGAGCATCACTTTGAGGCGGTTATTGAAATACTCCTGGTTTTCACCAAACATATTGCTTTGGCCATATTTTTGGGCTATTTGATCGGTGTGTTTCATCAATTCAATGCCTTCGATCGCCATTTTTACCAAAACGCGTTGTTCGAGATCTTGATTCAGCGGTGCTTCTACGGCATTTAATTGCTTGCTTAGGTTCAGTAAAATCGCTTTTTTGGCTTCTGTGAGTTGGGTGGGTTTCAATTCGGCATTGGTGTTGTGGGTTTTTTTGGCATTCCCGAGAAGAATGGCCCATTGCATCCTCGCATTTTCAATCATTGCAATGACATTGCTGTATTTGCTTTGATTGTTGGTGAACTGTGTCCAATATCGAACATCTTTCGTCGCCGTTTTGATGTCCCATTGCTTTCTAAGTATGTCGATGGCTGCCACGCCAATCTCTTGGTACCGGGTCTGTTTTTTTGCCCAATCCCGCATGGCAAGTTCTTCGTTGGTTCTTGCATTGACCAATTGTGTTCTGCGTAAGCCTTGGATTTTGCCGCGATAATTCTTTTCTACGTTTTCGAGACTTTGCACATCACCGGCAAACGCCAATTTTTCCGCTTCATTGTTCTTGGTGATGTCTTTGATTTGTGCAAGGTACCAAGCGTAGAAACCTTGAATTTTTGGAAGATTTACCTGCTCTTGAAATGCCAAATAGGGGGCAGTTTCGTTGCGGAATGTTCTGCCCGGATAGCCCATGATAAAGACGAAGTCACCCTCTTTGGTTCCTTTTGGATTGATTTTTAATGTTTTTGCGGGTGTGTAGGGGATGTTGTCTTTGCTGTAGGCTGCGGGTTTGCCATCCTTTCCTACATAAACGCGAACCAAACTAAAATCGCCATTGTGTCTGGGCCACTCCCAATTGTCGGAGTCACCGCCAAATTGTCCAATGGTAACTGGGGGTGCAAGAACCAAACGGACATCTTTTAGGTAAACGTACCGGAAAAGGGTGTATGTCTTACCAACAAACATCTCAGAGATTTCGATGCTTTTTCCCGGGTGTTTTGCGGATTCAGCAGCTACGATTTTGCTGATATTCTGTTTGATTTTTTCTGCTCGCTCGCTTGGTGTTGCGTTCAATTCGATGTCTTTTAGTACCAGGGCGGAAACATCTTCATAGCTCTCGGTGATTTTACACGGCATATTGATGGGAATCTCCTTTTCCTTGGTTTGTGCTACAAAACCGTTCTCTAGGTAGTTGTTTTCCACTGTGCTCGCATCGGCCACACCGCCGTAAACACAATGGTGATTTGTGATAACCAATCCTTCTTTTGAAATAAAACTGCCAGTGCAGCCGCCAACTTTCACCAAGGCGTTTGTAAGGCTTAAACCATTGGGGTTGAAGATGTCTTCTCCCTCAAGTTTTAGGCCTGCATTCTTTAAATCATTGATGTTGACATAATTCAATGGGAACATGCCCTCTTCTGGTTTGTGTGATTGAAATACGAAGGCAACCAAAGCCAAAGCCAGTGTGGTAGGCGCGATAGATTTTGCGAATTTCACAATCGTGTTTTTCATGTTTGGCAAATCTACCAAATTCTGTTGGGAGTCTTAGCATAATGGTTAGGGAAGGCTTTACCTTTGCAGCATATGTTTACCCAATTTGTTTTCATAGGATTATTCTTTGCAGTATTGTTGATCGGTATGCTATGGGATTTGGGCGTATTTTCTAAAACGACGGAGGTTGAGGTGACAGCCAAACAGGCTATTAAGCATACCGCGGTTTGGTTTGGGATTGGGCTATTAATGACTGTTGCGGTGTATTGCTTTCATGGTCAGTTGCACCAAATTGATACGTTGCAGGATTTGCAGAGATATGCATCGCAATATCGTGTAGACCTGGAATTGGGCAGGGGTTTAGATCACGGCATGTCGGATTTTTCAAGAACCGCTTCGATTAGTTATTTGAGTGGATTCTTATTGGAATATGCTTTGAGCGTAGACAATCTTTTCGTCATTTTGTTGATTTTTCAATCGTTTAAAATGAATGGTCAGAACCAAAAACGCATTTTGATTTGGGGTGTAATTGGAGCCGTTGTCTTGAGATTCTTCTTTATCTATCTCGGGACTGAAATGGTCAGTCGTTTCGCTTGGGTGATGTATTTGTTTGGCGCTTTTTTGATTTACAGCGGTTTTAAAATGCTTACAGCGGGAGAAGAAGATTCATTCGATACGGTGAATCATCCTGTGATTCGTTTTACACGACGTTGGTTTCGGATATGGGATAAAAACCCCGATGAAACCCGGTTTTTTGTCAGAAACGAAGGCCTATTGTATGTTACAATTCCCTTTTTGGTTTTGATCATCGTTGATATCACGGATGTCGTTTTTGCTGTGGATAGCGTTCCTGCGGTTTTCGGCGTAACTACAGATCCCTATTTGGTATTTTTCTCGAATATTTTTGCTGTGATGGGGCTTCGCTCATTGTACTTTTTACTGGGTGCTGGGATGGATCAATTTTATAGTTTGAAATATGGACTGTCCATGATTTTGGTTTATATCGGGCTCAAAATGTTGCTAGAAAAATGGGCGCATCAGTATGGTTTCAATGAAATACACAATCTGTTGATTATTATAGGAATACTATCACTCAGTATTTTTTGGTCGATTTGGTTTCCGAAGGAGAACATGGATTCACAAAAAGAATAGTCAGTATACCACAATTTACCCACAATGTTTGAGCGCTTGCTTGAAATGTACGAAATTTGATCCCTTGAAGTGAATGCACAACTAACCCCCGCACTTTTAGTGCTACAAGATGGTACCGTTTTTCAAGGTACAGCCATTGGCAAGATTGGTACAACTACCGGAGAAATTTGTTTCAATACTGGAATGACGGGCTATCAGGAGGTTTTTACAGATCCATCCTATTTCGGTCAGATCCTGGTTATGACCTCAGATCACATTGGCAACTATGGTGTCCATGATGAGGAAATTGAGAGCGACGGGATAAAGATCGCCGGCCTTGTTTGTAAGAAATTCTCTCACAATTATTCTCGAAAAAATGGTTCCGATAGTTTGGACAGCTATTTTATGTCGAACGGATTGGTGGGCATCTCTGAAATCGATACCCGTCAGTTGGTTCGTCACCTAAGAGAGACTGGTGCAAAGAATGCGATTATCTCTTCTGAGAACTTTGACGTGGCTTCTTTGCTCGAGCAACTCAATGCGGTTCCATCAATGGATGGATTGGAGTTGGCTTCAAAAGTATCAACGGGGTCTTTTCACACGATGGGGAATGAGGATGCGCCTTTGCGGGTGGCCTTATTGGACTATGGTAACAAATTGAATATTGCTCGTTGTTTGGTAGATCGCGGTTGTTACTTGGGGATTTTTCCGTGGAATGCAACGGCTGAGGATGTAATGGCATGGAATCCAGACGGCTTAATGATTAGCAATGGCCCTGGAGATCCGGCGTCAATGGATTACGCGATTCAAGCCGTGAAAACCCTAGTGGATTCTGGAATGCCCACGTTTGGAATTTGTTTGGGACACCAGTTGTTGAGTTTGGCGAGTGGTTTAAAAACCTATAAAATGCATCACGGTCACCGAGGATTGAATCACCCGGTGAAGAATTTGGTTACGGGTAGAAGTGAAATCACAAGTCAGAACCATGGTTTTGCGGTGGAATACGATGAAAATCTGAGTTCAACAGTTCAATTAACCCATATCAATTTGAATGATGATACGGTGGAGGGAATAGCAAGGTTGGATGTTCCTGCCTTTTCTGTGCAGCATCACCCAGAAGCATCGCCCGGCCCCCATGATTCATTGTATTTATTCGATCAATTTGTGGAGATGGTTCAAAAAAATAAAAAATAATCATGAGCGAAATAACCCATATTCAAGCCAGACAGATTTTGGATTCAAGAGGCAATCCAACCATTGAAGCGGAAGTATTCACCGAAGACGGTGGATTTGGAAGAGCAGCTGTTCCATCAGGTGCTAGTACTGGAATTCACGAGGCGGCAGAATTGCGCGACAATGAAAAGGAAATTTACCTCGGTAAAGGGGTGATGCAGGCGGTTGAAAATGTGAATGGTGAGATTTCTGAAGCCTTGGAAGGGATGGAAGTGTGTGCTCAAAATGAGATTGACGCCATGATGATCGACATGGATGGTACGCCCAATAAATCGAGGTTGGGTGCCAATGCGATTTTGGCTGTGTCGTTGGCTTGTGCCCGAGCTGCGGCCGATGAGTTGGGTATGCCATTGTATAAGTATGTAGGTGGCGTGAATGCGAATGTACTGCCAGTGCCAATGATGAATATCTTGAATGGTGGTGCGCATGCGGACAATAAGATTGATTTCCAGGAATTTATGGTGATGCCTGTGAAAGCGGAGAACTTCTCCCATGGATTACGTATGGGGGTGGAGGTATTTCATCACCTAAAATCGGTATTGAAATCTGCTGGATATAGCACAAACGTGGGCGATGAAGGCGGGTTCGCGCCAAATATTCAAAGCAACGAGGAAGCCATCGAAATAGTATTGAGAGCGATTGAAAAAGCCGGTTACCGTCCGGGAGAGGATATTTTTATTGCGATGGACGCCGCCACGAGTGAGTTTTACGATGAGAAAACGGGTTTGTATACCTTTAAGAAGTCAGACGGTCGCGTGTTTACGGGTGATGAAATGGTTGATTACTGGGCGGATTGGTGCAAACGATATCCCATTGTCTCGATAGAGGATGGTTGTGCTGAGGACGATTGGTCGAGCTGGAAAAAATTGACAGATGCGGTTGGAGACAAGGTCCAGTTGGTGGGGGATGATTTGTTTGTTACCAATGTGGATCGTTTGCAGCGTGGGATTAATGAGGGCATTGCAAATAGTATTTTGATAAAAGTAAATCAGATTGGAACGTTAACGGAGACCTTGAATGCGATTCAGTTGGCGACACGAAGTTCATATAGCAACGTGATGAGCCATCGCAGTGGTGAAACGGAAGATTCTACGATTGCTGATTTGGCGGTTGCAATGAACAGTGGACAGATCAAGACGGGTAGTGCATCTCGTTCAGACAGGATGGCTAAATACAATCAGTTGTTGCGGATTGAAGAGGAATTGGGAGAGAATGCGATTTACGGGGGCAGTATGTTTAAATATTGCTAGCATTGTTTTTACACGAATAAAAAAAGGCCCGCGCAGCGGGCCTTTTTTTATTCATAACTTTTGCGACTCTCGGTGTGATTAGATAACTTGCGATTTCATGCGAAAAAGACTATTTCAACGATTTTTTTTGATGGGCCTATTTGCCATCAGTAGTAAAGCGAATTCTCAGAATGCAGTTCCGGTATTAACCAAGGCCAAAGTGCTTCAAGTGGCTTCGGATTTGGCGGCGGCGGGAAAATGGGGATTGGTGAAGGACGATATGGCCGCCGCGCAGATTCAGGATTTGTACCGTGACGGCAGCGGGATTACCCATGCCTATGTACTGCAAACAATTCAAGGTGTTCCCGTAATGAATGGGGTGATGGGTCTGCATTTCAACCAAACGGGTGATTTGTTGTATTCTACCAACAGGGCTGTGGCTCATGCATCAGATCGTGTCATCGGATCGTTTAACGCGTTGAATAAGGAAGCTTTGGGCGCAAGAGCCATCAATCAAGAAAATGAATTGGCCCGTCAAGTAATCTCCGATGGCAGCGATGGATCATCAATTTTCCCAAGCAGTGGAATCCAATGGATACAGATGTCAACCGGAACCCAATTTGAAGAAGGGAAATTCTATACGCAAACCGTGGCTTGGCCCAATGAAAAAGGAGATTTGATAGCATCTCAGTACTTCGTGTTCTATAACGCTGCCACTTCTGATTGGGTAAATTTGTGGTTGGATGAAACTGGCAAAGTGTTGCAACGCCATAGTTGGACTGTTCATTGCACCCCAAAAGCCTTGTCCGTATCGGATAAGCATCGTTCAGATCAAAGTTCACTGTCGGCCCTGGAAGCCAGTCGCCCACTCATCGGAAAGACCCATACCCAAAATCTCTTGTTGTCGGGAAGCAAACCTTTGCAACGCCGTGGTGATGGTGCCACGTATAAGTCCTTCTCATTTCCAACAGAGAGTCCTTTGTATGGCAGTCCCACCACCTTGACAAGTCCTGCGGATGCCCAGGCATCGCCTTACGGATGGCATGATGTGGATGGCAAAACCGGGGCGGAATATACAATCACTCGCGGAAACAATGTGTATGCGGCGGAGGATGTTGCCGCTAAGAATACCCCGGGCAAATCGCCGGATGGTGGCGCTTCTTTGTCTTTTAATCCCGCGTATGACCCTGCCGAGCCCAATCCTGTAAATTATCAAGATTTCGCCATCGCGAATTTGTTTGTGGTGAATAATTTGATGCACGACATTTCGCAGCACTACGGTTTTGATGAGCCCAGTGGCAATTTTCAAAAGACCAATTACGATGGTTTGGGAGCAGGCAACGACGCGGTGAGTGCCGATGCCCAAGATGGCAGTGGGACAAACAATGCAAATTTTGCGACCCCCCCAGATGGATCAGCACCCCGAATGCAAATGTATATTTGGGACGGAGTGGGTGCCAAGGCAAACTTGGTGGTAGATGGCAAGGGAATCAAATATGGTGTTGGAATCACAGATGGAAATTGGGGTAAGAAAATCACTGCCGTTCCTACCAAAGGAAAATTGGTTTTGGTAAAAGACAATACATCTCCTGTTACCAATAAATGCTGTACGGGTTTAACAAACAGCGCGGAATTGAAGGGCAATTTCGCCGGTATCGTTCGGGGCGGATGTACCTTTGTTCAGAAAGTCTATCGCGCACAATCCAATGGAGCTACAGCGGCTATCTTGCTGGATACTTCCACTGCGGATGCCGTAATCACAATGGCAACGGACAATACATCCCAAGCGAGCAAGGTGACAATCCCGGTGATTTTTGTACGTTTCTCGAATGCCAATGAGCTTCGAAAATTTTTGGCTGATTCTTCTTTGAATATCACATTTTACGACAGTTCGGCTTATGCAAAAAAGACGGATAGCGATTTGGATTTGGGCGTGATGGGTCATGAATATACCCATGGAATTTCCACCCGTTTAACTTGTGGCCCTTCTAACTCGAATGGTTTGAGCAATGCCGAGCAAATGGGGGAGGGTTGGAGCGACTTTATTGGTTTGGCGTTTACGGCCAAAAAGGGTGATGTTGGCTCTAAGCCTCGAGGCGTAGGAAATTGGTTGTTTGGACAGGATCAAACAGGCGATGGGATCCGTACCTATCCGTATACCACCAATATGTCGTTGAATCCCCATACCTATGGAAATTTGGCAAAAGCTGCAACGGGCATACAAACGGAAGTCCATTACACAGGTGAAATTTGGTGTACGATGCTTTGGGATATGTACTGGGGCTTTGTAGATAAATATGGTTTTGATGCGGATTTGTATAACGGAACGGGTGGGAACAATCGTGCGGTGCAAGTGGTTATTGATGCCATGAAGTTACAACCTTGCGGTCCGGGATTTGTGGATGCGCGCGATGCGATTTTGGCCGCCGACAGTATTCGTTACGGTGGTGCAAACAAGAAAATTATTTGGGATGCGTTTGCTCGCAGAGGTTTGGGTTATTCTGCAGCCCAAGGAAGTGCAAATAACTGTGCTGACGGGGAAGAGGCTTTTGATTTGCCTCCTACACCTGCGTCAAAGGTGAATCAAATGGAACAGAGCTGGTTAAAAGTTCACCCCAATCCTGCGACGGAGGTTTTTATCATCGAACCAAATTCGGTATTGAAAATTGAGTCAGCCATTGTATACGATCTCAAAGGAAGTGCTCATTCCGTTCCTACATCGGCCTTGAATGGGGGTGGATTGGCGCTGAATGTGAGCGGTTTAACAAGCGGTATTTATTGGGTTCAAGTAAAAGCCGGATCTGAAGTTGCGGTGGTTAAGTTGGTGAAGCCTTAATGTTATTTTGGTATATTTGTAAAAACAAAAAAGCGGGGTCACTTCTTGTGATTCGTTTCTGATCAGTGAATAGATAAAAAGAGAATCGGTCAATCCACATGTTAGAAATCATCTTTGCAATTGTAGCGTACTTATTGGGTTCCCTCCCCAATGCGATATGGGTGGGTAAACGATTTTACGGCATCGATGTAAGAGAGCATGGCAGTGGAAACGCTGGAGCAACAAATGTGTTTCGTGTTTTGGGAAAAGTACCCGGCAGTATCGTTTTGATTTTAGATATTCTCAAAGGGTATTTGGCGGTTCGGTTGGCTGATGTGGTGGATTTTTTGTCTCGGGATGGTTTTTCGAATCTCGTAGTAAGTCATACCGGTCTTGGTGGATTGGCTGTGGGAGATCATAAGTTGCTGATGGTGCTTTTTGGAACGATGTCGGTGTTAGGTCATTTGATTCCCATTTTTGCCAAGTTCAAAGGCGGGAAAGGCGTGGCTACGTTATTCGGTATGATTATCGCGTTGAACCCTGCGGTGGCTGGTTTGGCCTTGATGGTGTTTGTGATTACCAATGTCATTACGGGTTATGTGAGTATCGGTTCCTTGTTGGCAGGTTTATCGATTCCGTTTCTTTTTGTTCGTGTATTTGCTGAAACGGACTTGAGTATCATGGTATTCAGTTTTTTGGTGGCGGGATTGGTCTTGGTTACGCACCGCAAGAACATCAAACGATTGATGGCGGGTGAAGAGGCCAAGACGCGAATTTTGGTGAAGCAAAAGAAATAAGCGTTTATGTTTACAATGAATTCATCTCCCAAAATCAATCCGGAGGCGGTTGAGGAAACGCTGCTCGACAGTGGTTGGCAGATTGTATTGTACAACGACGAGGTGAATACTTTTGACTGGGTGATTGTGAATTTGATGAAATATTGTGGTCATAACCGTTTGCAGGCCGAGCAATGCGCTTGGTTTGTTCATAACAACGGGAAATATGCGGTAAAAAACGGGGGATATGATGATTTGGAGCCAGTTTGTACAGCTTTGTGCGAAAAAGGTTTATCGGCTCAGCTTGAGGTGCAGTAAATTTGAACTATTATGAGAAAAGTATATCCATCGGCTGAAGCGGCCATTGCAGACATAGAAGACGGAGCGGTATTGATGTTGGGCGGATTTGGGTTGTGTGGAATACCAGAGAAGTCCATTGCGGCGTTGGTAAAGAAAGGGGTGAAGGGGTTAACGTGTATTTCGAACAATGCGGGGGTGGATGATTTCGGAATTGGTTTGATGTTGCAGGGCAGGCAGGTGAAGAAGATGGTGAGTTCTTATGTGGGTGAGAATGCGGAGTTTGAGCGACAGTTATTGAGTGGTGAGTTGGAGGTTGAATTGATACCACAGGGCACTTTGGCTGAAAGGTGCCGCGCCGCAGGCGCGGGGATCCCCGCTTTTTTTACCCCCGCGGGTGTTGGGACGGAGGTTGCCGAGGGCAAGGAAATGCGGATTTTTGGTGGTAAAATGTATCTCATGGAATACGCTTTTGATGCAGACTTTGCCATCGTTAAGGCCTGGAAAGCCGATAAACACGGAAATTTGATTTTTAAGGACACGGCAAGAAATTTCAATCCAATGATGGCGATGGCGGGTAAAATTACCATCGCGGAAGTGGAAGAATTGGTTGAAGCGGGTGAGTTAAACCCTAACGATATTCACGTGCCCGGAATTTATGTCAACCGAATTGTCTTGGGGGAAAATTACGAGAAACGCATCGAACAGAGAACCACCCAGCCCAGAGGATAAAATTATGGGAGTGGAAATACGAACGTTGGTTTTTGCGACCAACAATCAACACAAAATGGATGAAGCCCAAGCCATTGTAAAGGGCAAGTTGCATCTAATATCACTGAAGGAAGCGGGTGTTGAGATTGAAGTGGACGAAACAGAAACAACCTTTCGCGGAAATGCTCGGCTCAAGGCTCAAGCCGTTTGGGATATCACCGGCTTGCCCTGTGTTGCAGACGACAGTGGATTGTGCGTTGAAGCGTTGGGTGGCGAGCCCGGAGTGTATTCATCGCGATATGCGGGTGAGGCAGGGAATCATCAGGAAAATAATGAAAAGTTACTGCGGGAGATGGAGGGAAAATCAGATCGACGTGCGTTTTTTATTACAGTTTTGTGTTTGGTGGGCCTTCAAGATACACCTTTATATATAGAAGGTCGGGTGAATGGCGTGATTTTGACAGAACCTCAAGGCCGCGATGGGTTTGGATACGATCCATTGTTTTGTCCCGATGGAGACCATCGATCGTTCGCTGAACTGTCGGCCCCAGAAAAAAATGCAATGAGTCACAGAGGTCGGGCCTTTCAAACTTTAATGGAGTTTTTGGGATGATGGATGAGAATTTTGACAATGGAGTGCCTCGGTTGGCGGTCAGCGATTACGATTATCCTTTGCGAGCAGACCAAATTGCGCAGCATGCGATCGAACCAAGGGATGCAAGTAAGTTGCTGGTATGGACGGGTGAAGAAATCCGCGACCGTCGTTTCCATGAATTAGATCAGGAATTGGCGGCGGATGTACTGTTGGTTGCCAATGATACCAAGGTGATACCTGCTCGGTTGCATGCGTTAACATCGGGGGGGCATCAAATAGAGATATTTTTATTGAAGCCTCTGGATCCTGAATGGTTGAGATGGGAAGCGATGATAGGGAATCGAAAGCGATTTAGAGAGGGAGAGACGGCGGTGGTTTCTGAAAGGCTCACGTTGAGGTGGTTGAATCGGGAAGAGAATCGCGTGGCTTTTGAATTGCCTTCGGGGTATAATAGTATGCCGGAAGCCATAGAGGATTTGGGGAAGGTGCCCTTGCCACCCTACATTGATAGGGGCGTTGAGGTGGGCGACAAAGAACGGTATCAAGCCATTTTTGCAGAGAAAGCGGGGGCGGTAGCAGCGCCAACGGCCTCATTGCATTTTACCGAGGATTTGGAGCAGCGCATGTTGGGTCGGGGAATTGGATTGGCCAAATTGACCTTGCATGTGGGTGCGGGAACCTTTAAGCCGATGAGCGGTGAGTTTTCGCATCAGCACGACATGCATTCGGAGCGTTTCGAAATCACCTATCAATTGATATCTCATTTATTGGGTAAGTTGTACCCGAGTGAAGGGGTTTCTCAGGCAGGCATGGGCAGTGAATTGTCTGAGGAAAGAAGGGGCAGAGTTGTAGCGATAGGGACTACTTCGATGCGGGTTTTGGAGAGTTTGTATTATATAGGTGTCAGAATTTTGGGTGATTGCTGGAACGGAAAAGTAGAAACAGAGGATGCCTATTGTAATTTGTCGTTTCAATTATTGCAGCGGGAGGTAGATTTGAAAGAGTCTTTGTTGGCAATACAGGATTTTTGTGAGCAAAATGGAGGCAGTTTGGGCGGCGAAACGAAGATTTTTATTGTTTCAGGCTTTCAATTTCGCATTTGCGATGGATTAATTACCAACTTTCATCAACCAAAATCTACGTTATTGATGCTTGTTGATGCTTTTTTGGGTGGAAAATGGCGAGGAATCTATGAACATGCACAGCGCGAAGGTTACCGTTTTCTGAGCTACGGGGATGGTTCTTTGCTTTGGCGATAATTTTTTTCAAAGGTAATCGATTGAATGACTAAGGGTTGGTGAAAGCCTTTGGATTATTTTAGGGACAGTGTTTGAATATGTCGAAAAAGGTAGTACTTTTGCATCCCGTTCTGATAGAGACGTCCAGCGAATGAGGCAAGTAAGAATTTCTTTGAAACTTATTTGTTGAAAGAGTAAAAACATCACTATCTTTGCGACCCCGTTCTGAAAGTTACGAAGTGCCAAAATAGAATATGCGTTACAGCAAGCCGGCTTAATTTTTTCAAAAATTAAATTTGGTTTTGCAAAAAACAAATACTAGATTTGCACCCCGTTTCGGAAGGAACAAGGAAAAAAAGCAATAAAC
>CAZZKP010000048.1:0-13531 GCA_964654675.1 uncultured Bifidobacterium sp.
CGCTATTTTCTTTGACCATGGTATTGCTTAGGTGACCGAGTCCATCTATTTCCATCGCCACTACATCGCCTGCTTGAAGCCATTGTTCGGGATAATCGGGGTTATTGAGTTTTCCTGTACCATTGAGTTCGAGGAAGCAGCCTGTTCCCACGGTTCCGCTGCCGATGACATCGCCAGGAAAAATATCGGCACCATAAGAGCATCGCTCAATGATTTCCGCGAAGGTCCAATCCATATCACCTACGCTACCTTCGCTCACTTGGATGCCATTGACCCAACATTTCATGGATAGGTTGTAACTATTGCCCACATGTCCGGGTTTTGCTGGAATTTTATAGGGTTCAAGTTCGTCTGGCGTAACAAGCCAAGGACCAATCACCGTGCTAAAGTCTTTGCCTTTTGCGGGCCCAAGGTTTAAAAGCATTTCCTCCATTTGAAGGCGGCGGGCGCTCATATCGTTCATGATCATGAAACCTGCGATGTACTGATCTGCATCGGCGGCTTTGACATTGCGGCCTCTTTTTCCCAATACTACGGCAGCTTCCAATTCGAAATCCAATTTTTGGAAGTGGTCTGGCATGCAAGGAATTTCACCTGGGCCTTGGATGGCATTGTGGTTGGTAAAATAGAAAATGGGGTATTGATCAAATTCGGGAATCATAGGGACACCACGGTTCCTTCGCGCTGCGGCAACGTGTTGTCTAAACGCATAGCCATCTCGGCATGAGGTGGGTTGTGGAACGGGGGCTTCCAAAATATCATCTGTGCAAGGTGTTGCAAGGTGGGTGTATTTGCCGTCTAGGATTTCAGCTTCTACGCCGCGTGCCAATTCACTTTGACGTTCCCAATCATTCAGCATATCGCGCATGTTATTGGCGATATTTTGGTTGATGGTGTTGAGGGGGTAAATCTGTTGGTTGACCAGTATGCCTGTTTGGGCGTGGCCATTGGTTTTGTAGGTGACCAATTTCATACGACAAAAATACGGCTATTTTGGAAGTTTCTGTGGGTAATCGCATTTGGAGGTTGGCAAGTGATATCGGAAATTTGTTGTATGGAATCATCGGAAAAATCGAAATCTAAAGTGCTGGTAACTGGCAGCAATGGTTTGCTAGGTCAAAAACTTACCGATCTTTTTATTGGCATGGAAGATTGGGATTTGGTGGCTACTGGTGCGGGTGATAACCGCCATCCAGTGAAGGAAGGGTATCGTTATCTTTCGATGGACATTACCGATACGGCGGCTATGACGTCCATCTTGGAACGCGAATTGCCCGAGGTTGTGATTCACACTGCAGCCATGACCCAAGTGGATGACTGTGAATTTAAACGCGAAGCATGTGTGGCCTTAAATGTAACGGCGGTGGAGGAGTTGGCGAAATTGAGCAGCACTTTGGGTTTTCACATGGTTCATGTGAGTACAGATTTCATTTTTGACGGCACCAAGCCTATGTATGTGGAATCGGATGAGGCGAACCCTTTGAGTTATTATGGTTGGAGTAAGTTGGAGGGCGAGAAAAGGGTAATTGAGTATGCTAACAGTTACAGCATTTTAAGAACGGTTTTGGTGTATGGAAAGGTTGCCGATATGAGCAGGACCAACATCGTATTGTGGGCGCATGGCACCTTGAAGAATCAAAAATCAGCGAATGTGGTTACGGATCAATTTAGGACACCTACGTTGGCAGAAGATTTGGCGATGGGCTGTTATTTGGCGGCATCGAAAAGGGCCCGTGGCATTTTCAACATTGCCGGTAAAGACTATATGAGTGTCATTGAATTGGTAGAAAGAGTGGCAACATTTTATGGTTATTCGATGGACTGTATCAATCGGGTTGACAGTAGCACATTGAATCAGCCGGCGAAACGACCTCCAATCACAGGATTGGATATTGGTAAAGCGGTAAGAGAATTGGGTTATGCGCCTCGTTCTTTTGAAGAGGGGCTTGCCCTACTCCAATTGAATTAAGGTTTCTGCATTACCTCACCGCACTGTTTGCAGGTTCTGAGTTCTTCAGATGCATAATAGTGATTGAAGTGATGTAGAAAATCCGTTTCGATGTTGTTCAGCTCAAAATAGGCTTCATGCAATTTGTGATTGCAATTGTCGCAGAACCAAAGTAAGCCATCGGTAAAACCTTTTCCTACGCGAACTCTTTCGATCACCAAGCCAATGCTACCCTCTGTTCTGCTTGGGCTATGTGGCACTTTTGGTGGCAGGAGGAACATATCTCCGGGGCCTAACTTGACATCCACTCTTTTGCCGTTCTGCTGGGTTTTTACAGTAATTTCCCCTTCGAGTTGATAGAAAAGCTCTTCGGTTTCATTGTAGTGATAATCTTTTCTCGCATTGGGTCCGCCAACAACCATTACGATGTAATCACTGCCTTCAGGATAGAGGTTCTTGTTTGCAACTGGCGGCTTTAGGAGATGTCGATTTTCTGCGATCCAAGCTTGTAGATTAAAGGGTTTACGGATTTCCATGTTGATGTTTTATGCTAGTTAATTAATGACAGAAGAAATGTCGGTATGGCAAAAGTAAACGATAGTTCACGCATTTTTTATGTCAATTGTCATCTCGCAAACTTTTTGCAACTTTTGCTAAAAGTTCATCGCATCGAACACTTAACTTTGCCGTACAACTTCCATGAGTGACGCGATAAAACATGAGTGCGGTGTTGCTTTCATTCGGTTGAGAAAACCGTTGGAGTACTACCGAGAAAAATATGGCACCTATTGGTACGGCTTAGCCAAGCTACAATATCTCATGACCAAACAGTTAAACCGAGGTCAAGATGGCGCGGGGATGGGGGTTGTGAAATTGCATCCTGAGTATGGGGCACGCTATTTGGCAAGAAAGCGCAGTGCGAGTAAAACGGCATTGATCGATATTTTTGAAGAAGTGGGCGAAGCGTTAAACGAGATTCCCAAGGCGTTTCGTGATGATGCGGATTATTTAAGGAAGCACTATCCCTACGCGGGAGAGATGTTGTTGGGCCATTTACGTTACGGCACTTACGGCGGCAATAGTATTGAAAACATACATCCGTTCTTACGTCAGAACAATTGGATGGCGAGGAATTTGATGTTGGCTGGCAATTACAACATCACCAATACCGATGAGTTGTTTAACGCTTTGATTGATTTGGGTCAGCAGCCCAAGGAAAAGAGCGACAACGTGTTGATGTTGGAGAAGATAGGCCATTTCATTGACGAGGAGAATCAGAGATTGTTCGGCATTTTCAAGGCCCAGGGATATTCGAATTTGGAGATTACGGAGAAGATCAAGCAGGAGTTGTCGTTGACGAACATTTTGAAGCGGAGCTTTAAAAACGTGGACGGGGGTTACAATATGATTGGTATGTTGGGTCATGGCGATGCGTTTGTCATCAGAGATCCAGCGGGCATTCGTCCATCGCATTATTACATCGACGATGAGGTTGTGGTGGTTGCCAGTGAACGGGCGGCGATTCAAACCGCATTTAATATTTATCCGGAGCAGGTTCAAGAGTTGGGGCCGGGCAATGCATTGTTAGTGAAGCGTGATGGAGATGTGGAAGAGGTCAATATTTTGGATCCTGTTGAGCGCAAGAGTTGCAGTTTTGAGCGGATTTATTTCAGCCGGGGCAATGATCAGGCGATTTATCACGAGCGCAAGGAATTGGGTCGATTGTTGGCCAGGCCAGTGATGGATTTATTGGATAACGATTTGGTTAACACGGTGTTTAGTTATGTTCCAAATACGGCGGCTACGAGTTTTTACGGTTTGATTGATGGCATTCATGAGATTCGTAGAGATTTGCAAATCGATGCACTGTCTAAAATCGATGTAAAGAATGAGCCGGAGAAGGTGAGAGAGATTTTGAGTTGGCGTCCTCGAAGAGAGAAGATTTTGGTAAAGGACGTCAAGATGCGGACTTTTATCACAAATGATTCGGACCGCGATGATTTGGTGGGACATGTTTATGATATCACCTATGGGGTTGTGAAGAGTTGGAATGATACGTTGGTGATTATGGACGACAGCGTTGTTAGGGGAACCACGTTGAAGAAGAGTATTTTACGCATTTTGGATCGTTTGGAGCCGAAGCGAATTATTCTGGTGAGTTCAGCGCCACAGATTCGTTATCCAGATTGTTACGGCATTGATATGAGTAGGATGGGTGATTTTGCTGCTTTTTCGGCTGCGGTTGCTTTGTTGAAGGATAAGGGATTGGAAGAAATTTTGCGTGAAACCTATGCGGCCGCGAAGTTGGAATTAGAAAAACCGGCCGAGGAACAGCGTTGTGTGGTGAAGGATATTTACGCACCATTAACGGATGCCGAGGTAAGTAAAAAGATTGCTGAGATGTTAAAGCCAGCGGATTTGCGTGCTGAGTTTGATATTTTGTTTCAGTCGGTTGATAACCTTCATGAAGCTTGTCCGAACGATGCGGGGGACTGGTATTTTACTGGGGATTATCCTACGCCAGGTGGCAATCAAGTTGCGAACAGGGCATACGTTTATTACATTGAAGGAAAAAAAGATCGTGCGTATTGAGTTTGGATTGGCTTGGAAAAGGGGTTGAATAAATAGTAAATTCGTTGAATAATTGATATGAGCACATTGAATGAAGTTATCGATCAGTTGACTGAACAGTTGGAAAAGAATCTTCAACACACAGCAACGGAATTTTCTCGCATTCGCGCGGGAAAGGCGAGTCCCGCGATGTTAGAAAGTGTGATGGTTGAATATTACGGTGCATTGACGCCTTTGGCCCAGGTGGCAAACGTGAATACACCAGATTCCCGTACGTTGGCGATTCAGCCATGGGACAAATCATTGATCCGTCCAATTGAAACCGCGATTATCAATTCAAATTTGGGATTTGCACCTCAGAACGATGGCGAATTTATACGAATCAGCATTCCACCTGTAACAGAGGAACGCAGGAAAGAGTTGGTAAAACGCGCAAAGGCGGAGTCGGAGAATTCCAAGATTGGCATCCGGAATTTGCGCAAGGACGCGAACGAGAGAATCAAGAAACTTCAGAAGGATGGTTTGAGCGAGGATGATGCGAAAGTGGGTGAGGACAGGGTACAGAAGGTTGTGGATACTTACATCAAAAAGACGGATGACTTGTTAGAAAACAAGGAAAAGGAAATCATGACTGTCTAAGGTCGGGGATAATTAATTACCAAGAATTACCAATTGGCTTCTCAATGCTTCGGCTTTTGGGAGGAGTTCATCGAGTGTATCGGCGATGACCGTAGCATGTCCAAGTTTTCTGTGCGGACGTGTTTCAGATTTTCGATACATGTGAACGAAGACATCTCCATGGGCTGTGAGTTCCGCTTCATTTTGGAGGTGATAGGGTCCTGAGATGTTTTCGGGTCCTACGATATTGATCATGGCAGCGGGTTGGACGAGGGAGGTGTTGCCGAGGGGGGCACCGGAAAGGATGCGCAGGAACTGTTCAAATTGGGAGCAGTAGCAGCCTTCGATGGTATGGTGGCCGCTATTATGGGGCCTTGGTGCGATTTCGTTAACCAGTATTTGATTGTCTGGGGTGAGGAACAATTCCACAGCAAATAGTCCGGGAGAATTGAGTTTTTGGATGCATTTCAGGCCAATTTCCTGTGCTTTGGCTTCAATTTCTGGGTGAATGCGCGCGGGGGAAAACAGAAATTCAACCAAGTTACTTTTGGGGTTGAAATACATTTCGATGGCCGGATAAACAGCATGTTCACCGTCTTGGCCGATGGCTACGATGATGGCAATTTCTAGGGCGTTGGGGATGAATGATTCTATGAGGACATCTCCTTGGAATGGGGATTCGTGGGGGAGTTGGTTTTTAGAAACGATACTTACTCCTTTTCCATCGTATCCGCCGGTTCGAGTTTTTAGGACCACTTTTTCTCCGGGGAATTGATCCAATTCTTGCGGGGTAATTTGTTGGATGTTGGCAAGGATGTAAGGCGCTGTGGGGATGTTATGCTGGGTGAAAAACTGTTTTTGTACTCCTTTGTCTTGAATTGTTTTGAGCACTGAGGGTTTTGGTATGATTGTTTTGCCTTCTTTTTCCAATGCAATGAGTGCATCCACATTGATATGTTCAATTTCCCAAGTGATAACATCACTTTGGCTGGCCAATTTTTGAATGTCGTTGGCATTTTGTAGGCTTCCTTCCACAAAATGGTTGGTTATTGCAGCTGCGGGGCAGTCGCGGGACTGCTCTAGAACAGTAAATTCAACAGGTAGGGATTGGTACTTGGCTTCGATGCTCATCATACCCAATTGGCCTCCTCCAATGATACCAATACGAATCATACAGCAAAGATAGGCGCGGAATACAACACGAAATTTGGTTCTTGCGTTTTTTGCCATATTTTCGATGGTATATTTGTATTGTATGATAGACCCTCCCTCGGTGTTGTGTTTGATGATGGTGAATACCAATGCATGGTTGGTGGTTGTGTTTTCGTTGGTGGTAATTTCTTTCTTCTCAGGGATGGAAATTGCCTTTTTGTCCGCTTCCCGTTTAAGGATTGAACTCAGGTCTAAAGAGAATAGAAATAGCGGAAAGTGGTTGTCTAAATATGTAAAAAACCCGAGTGATTTTATCAGTACCGTTTTGGTGGGAAATAACCTAGGGTTGGTTATTTACGGAATTTATATGGGTGAAATTTTAGACACGACATTTCATGGTGTGTCTTGGATGAATTCTGAGTTGCTAAGGTTTTTCATGGTTACACTTAGCAGTACTTTGATTGTTTTGGTAATCGCTGAGTATATTCCAAAAACATTTTTCAAGTTATATGCCGATAAGTTAATCTTTGGAATGATTGGCATTTTTAAGGTAGCTCATACATTGATGTGGCCTTTGATTAAAGTTGTTAAAGGTATTTCAGCCTTCTTGTTAAAATTATTTACCAAAACTGAAATCACAGAGAACACCCAAGTATTTTCCAAAGTTGATCTGGACAACTATATTGCTTCTTTGGAAAATGCAGGCAACGGGGATTCGGTGGAAATAGACACAGAAGTTTTCCGTAATGCCTTGGATTTTAGTGATGCCAAAGTTCGAGATTTTATGGTGCATAGAACAGAATTGATAGGTGTGGATGTGAGTGACTCTGTTGATGTGTTGCGGGCTCGATTTGTTGAGTCGGCCCATTCAAAAATTCTCGTTTACAAGGGGAATATTGACCATGTCATTGGATTTGTTCATCACAGTGATTTGTTCCATGAACCCAAATCAATACAAACAGTAATCAGGCCGGTAATATTTGTCAATGAGAGTTTGCAAGCGCATGATATGTTGCGGAAGTTTATCCAAGAGAAAAAGAGTATCGCTTTGGTGGTTGATGAGTTTGGTGGAACTGCCGGTATGGTTTCAGTAGAGGATATTTTGGAGGAGATTGTTGGTGAAATTGAAGATGAGTTTGATGTAGAAGATCGGGTTGAAACAAAGTTGGGCGATGAACATTATTTATTTAGCGCCAGATTGGAAGTAGATTATTTGAATGAAGAATACGGTTTGGACATACCCGAAGGTGAATATCACACTTTGGGGGGGTATATTATTTTTTGCTCCGAGAAAATCCCAAGCGTGGGGGAGGTGATTCATCATGGGAATTTTGAATTTGTAATCAAAACACTCAATGGTGCGCGAATCGAAGAAGTAGAGTTACGAATTTTACCAGAAGAAAACTAAAAAGTAGACAATATGACTCAGATAAACGGTGGG
The DNA here is from genome assembly GCA_964654675.1 of uncultured Bifidobacterium sp. Classification (GTDB taxonomy): domain Bacteria; phylum Bacteroidota; class Bacteroidia; order NS11-12g; family UBA955; genus UBA955. The sequence continues at coordinate 7,731 of CAZZKP010000048.1, forward strand.
AAATGGAAGTGCATCATTTTTACTATGGCTCTTTTTTTGGGTGCACATACAGTGGGTGCTCAGATTGGAACAGAAAATCACTCCATAATGAAAACTTCAATTCAACCAATTGGGGTTGACGGGTCTTCAACAACGCCCAATACTGATACAATCATTTATCAAGACGCGAATTCTGAAATTTTCCGGATGAAATCGAAGTGGGAATTTTCAACGAATGTCACATTGGCACTGTCGAGATTTACAGGTAACGTGAGTAGAAATCTGAATGATGACCCCTACTTGATTATGGTACGTAAAATAGATGCGGATCAAGAAGCTGCTTGGCGGTTGGGGTTAAATGGATTTCGAAATAATACACAGTCCAATTTTCCCGATAGAGTAAGTTCTGAAAACTGGGCCTCTTTGGTGATAGGTCGTGAATGGAGAAGTGAACTTCAGCAGGGAGCATACATTTACGGAGGAATGGATGCCCGTGGAATATTCCGTCAAACACACAGTGAGGCAACACAGTTTAATGATTTGGGGAATGCCATTACTTCAATCACGGACGCCAAAGAATACGGGGGTAGTTTGGGGGCTGTTTGTGGGTTTGGTTGGAGGTTTCAAGATAGAATATCCATTTATACAGAATCGTTATTAAACGCTCAATATACCAGAACAGACCGCACTTTCACGGTGAATGGTGCAGTTACAACCCTTGAGAATAAAAACAATTTCAAAATTGTACCGATGGTTCCCATTGCTTTGTTTTTGACCATTAAATTTTAATTCAATGACAATCAAGAATTACATAGCAATTGTACTTGTGGGCACATTGAATGTACTACAGGCTCAATACGATGGGATTTCTTCCACACCAAAGGATACTGCAAAGCCAATCACAAGGTCAGCCCCTGCGTCTGTCCCAACGGTAAGGGTGATTACTCCCAGCCCATCGAAAAATCCTTACGAGAAGTTTAACAATGAAGGTTTAAGTCGCCCCTCATTAAAACAAACATATTTAGGATTCAATACGAGTTTTTTATTGGGTCAAATTTTGCCTTTCAATGCCATCCCATTACAGCAAAATATGTATGCGATTACTTATCGTTCTTATCGAAGAAATTCAGGGTATCGTGTAAATGTAGGATTTGATGTTGACGGAGGTGATGGATTTCATTGGTTTGGAGGCAGAATTGATTATGACACCAGAAGAAGACTCAATGGAAAATGGAATTACTTCTATGGAGGAGGTGCGGGATTGGAGATATTCGATGATCCTACGCAAACCAGTTTCTTTAGTACTACGGAAGTGAATCTATTGGGGCAATTGCATTGGGGATTTGAATATCGCTGTGGAGAGTTGGTTTCTTTGAGTATGGAGACGCAAGCGATGTTATTGTTGGGGACCAATTCGGCCCTGAGATTGCGTCCACCAACTGTGATTACGGCGCATTTTAAATTATAATCGAAAGATGCAATTAGGGATAAATGATCACCCAATTGCATTTTGTAAAAGCGCCGATAACCCCGTAACCATTGGGAATGTTTCCAGTTAAAGGTCCCGGTAACTGCGTAATAGATTTTTGAGACCAAAGGTGGGCGGCTCTCGAATTGTAGTAATCGTAGAGGGGTTTACTCAGATTTTCCAATGTGATACTCACTCGTAGAGTTTTTTCAAATTCTGTATTTTGATTTGGGAGCAAGTTATAGAAATGAAAAGTTGCCAATACACCGTTGAATGTCTCGTCACTGAATAATATTTCTTGTTCCGTGTAGTTGTTGTAGTTGTTTCTCACGAACGGCAAATCATTTCCATCGATGCGCATAGTTTCCCAAAATTGGGCGCTATCAATAATGATTTTGTTTTTATCACGAGTGTATTTACGAATTAATCTCTTGGCATAAAATCGATAAAAATTCTGATCTACCGCACTGTCTTGAAATTGAATTTTAAACCCTTGTGTAATACCAATTCCTGCTATGGGTTCGGTGATTGAATCGGTTTTGCTAAATACAATTTTGGAGGGAATTATTTGTTTTAATTGAAAGGAGTCTGATGGTGAATGGAAATGGATTAAAACCGTATCACGTGCTTTGATTTGAGATAATGGGTTGTTATAAATTCCGGGTGAGACGGCGTTTAAAGGGAAAGGAAGGTTTGAATTGATTTGTACGGTGATGGATGCATGTAATTCTGGTTCAAATGCATTCAAAATCCCAACCACTTTGCTGCAATTGGCTTGGATGGCTGAATCGGGTTGTAGAAACGCATGAATGACAGGACCGTGTGCTAGATCTGCGGATTTTGGTAATGGAATTTCACGACTGCAACTGCAAATTACAATCAATGGGAGAACAAAGAACCCACACCAATTCAATTGCTTTGCCCATTGGGTTTCGATATGTGGTATCCTAATCAAAATGTGATTTGGTAATTTAAATGAGGTATGATTGGCAATAGACTCAACTGGTAAAGACTACGGTTGCCCTGAGGATTGTATGCCACTGTGATAAAAAATGGATTTTGGCGGTTGTAACAATTGTATACACCAAATGACCATGTTTGTAGGTATGATTTCTTTTTTATCGCATATTGAGCCGAAAGATCCAATCTATGATTTGACCTAGCTCTGGCATTGTTTCTGTCGCCGTAAATATAAATCTCTGCATATGGATCTGTTGCCGTTGGGGATGAATATATACCGGATGGCAGTGTATAGGCAAACCCGCTATTGAATGTCCATGTACCGCTCAGCGTGAATTTTTTGTTAAACTGATAAATCCCAACTAGGTTGATATTATGACGTCGATCATAACGGGAAGGAAATACCTTGCCTTGGTTTATTTGATCAAATTGGCGGTTATTGTACATTAAAGTATAACTTGCCCAACCCGTGAGTTTGCCTGATGTTTTCTCAAGTAACACTTCCAATCCCTTGGCTTCACCGTTGCCTTGGGTTACCATTTGTTCCCAATTGACAGCGGACGTCGCGTAAACAGCATTTTCTTTGTATTCCAAAAGGTGATAGAATTTTTTATAAAAAATCTCAGAACTAAGTTGATATTTTTTCCCTGATCGGGTGATACCGATAGCCGACTGACGAGCTTGTGATGGTTCAAGTCCCGCAACCGATGGCACCCATAAATCGCTCGGAAGTCCCATGGCAAGATTATTCAATTGGTGGAAAAATTGAATATTCTGTGATGCAGAGGCTTTCAACCAAGTACGCTGGTTGACTTTGTAGCGATAATTGAGTCGGGGTTCGGGTCGAACATAGAACTGTTTTTCACTCAAACCAAAATAGGTAACTCTGATACCCACATCGAAATATCCGATTTTGGGGTGGTGATATTCAATTTGACCGTGGCTGTAAATTTCTGGGGTAATAACTTTTTTGTCGTTGTATTGATATTGTCTTTTTACACTGTCAATTTGTGTATATAGCGATCGATCGCCTGGTGTAAATGTATGCTGAGTATAACCTCCTCCAAATCGAACGCCAAGAACTTTATTCAATTGAACGTCAATTTTGGCACTTAAATCTATGTCTTTTAATCCATTGGTCAGATTGTAAGAAGTGTAATCCTCCACTTTCTTCATTGTATCGCTGCGATAATTGACTTTGAGAAGAAAATCATTGTGTTGAATAAAATTGTATTGGCTGATGTGGGCTTTTGCAGTGAATCGCGTTTTTTCATTGGGCATATACTGCCAGCGCAAACTTGCGATTTGATTGCCCCACCCATTGCTTTGCTCTCGTTTTTGGAAATAGTCTTTCTCTAAGTTCACTACACGATGTTTTTCTATGAAGGATGCTTTATCTCCTCCGGTGTAGTAGGTAAAGGAGAGACTACTTTTTTCACTAAATTTGTGATTCAACTTGGCATTGATATCATAAAAATTATAGAGGTTGATATTGTTACTATCCTTGAAGATGGCTTGAACAATGGGTTGTGTAAGATAATCGAAATTGGATCTTCGAACTGCCAATGCTACGGTGGTTCTATTTTTCCAAATCGGGCCTTGAAACATGATTTTATTGGTTAACAAACCCATTGAAATATTTCCTTGCCATTCATTTTCATTGCCATCGATGCTTTGTACGGTAATGACACTGCTCAAACGTCCGCCGTACTCTGTATTAAAACTACCTCTGTTCATTTGAGCACTTTTCACGATGTCGCTATTGAACGTACTGAACATGCCATACAGGTGATATGCATTAAAAACAGGAACTTCATCGAGCATCACCAAATTTTGGTCGGCTGCTCCTCCTCTTACATACATCCCTAACATCCCTTCTGAACCCGTAACTACACCCGGATTTAGGCTGAGCGATCTCAGAACATCTGCTTCTCCGAGGAGCGAAGGCATTTTATTGAGCTTGGCGGCGGAAATATTGAATTGATCAGACATACCCATTTTTACACCCGGTCTAGATACATCGTTTTTGGCTGTAATCAAGGTAGTTTCCATTCTTTCGAGTTGAGGAAACATTTGAATATGCAGGAAATAATCTCGGTGAGAAAAAAGCGTATCAAAATGCGTCTGAAACCCTGGGTAAGTTACGATGAACAGCAATGAATCACCCGCTGTATTTTTGGATAAGGGGTTTTCGATGGATGGGATGGGGAATTTGAAAACACCAAACTCATCTGTGAGTTGATACAAGTTTAACTGGGGTAGAAAAACGGATGCTTTAACCAATCGTTCACCGCTGCTAAATTGGGTAATTCGTCCGGCGATGATATTGACATGATTGCGCAGTGAATCAGACTTTGGGTGGTTGATCGGGGACCATTTTGTAATCACAAGAATATTTCCTGTGTGGACAGTATAATCCAGACCTTGTTGATGCAGAATATCTCGGATGGCCTTTTTTGCTTGGGTATTGGTAATGTGTATGGAAAAGGTTTTTTTGCTTGGTAAAATGTTTGATTGATATGCAAATCGCGTTTGGGTTTTCTGAGAAATTTGATTCAATACTTCTGTGAAGTCCGACCCATCGTAATCAATACTTATCCTTTTTGATAGCGATTCTGACTGCGCGCTCAACGGAATTGGCAAACCAACCAAAACAAACAGGCACCATATGCAGAGACGATGAATCAAGACAAATTTTAGTGTTGGTCTGCGTAATTAAATACCTTTTTCAAAAGTTCTGATGTGCGATTCAAGGGGTCTTTTCTGATCGCATTTTCTTGGATTTCAATTTCTTTGAAGAGAGCAGACATGGCTTTATCGGTAACATAAAGTTCGAGATTGGGGTTTACATCGGCTGTTAGGCCAAGGAGATTTTTGTTTTTGTTGATCGTATTAACTAGGGGTGTCCAATGATTGTAGATGACTACAGACTCCAAAGCAGATTTGATTTCAGGCTGGAATGCTTGTGTTAGTTCGGCACTCGTATTAGACTGAAGATATTGTGTTGCTGCACCTTGACCTCCGGTGAGTATTTTCATAGCATCAGAAAAACTCATATTGGTGATTGCATTCGTAAAAATTGGAAGGGCTTTGGTCATGGCCTTTTCTGCTCCTGCATTCATGGCTTCAATGGTTTTGTCGAGTTCTTTTCCGATGGCTGCGTTGAGGATTGCATTGCCACGGATTTTTTGTTCGAGGTTTCTGATTTCCTGCGGTAACAGTATTTTGTATGTAAGACTTTGCGCGAATCCACCGGGCTTCATGAGGCCTTCTGTCCCTTTTTTGACGCCGTTATTGAGTGCTTCTTTCAGTCCTTGCCCTGCCTCATCTTGGGACAAGGGTTTTGGCGCTGCGATTTTTGCGTTTATTTCCGAAATATTGTTTGGCACAGTAA
>CAZZKP010000049.1:0-13462 GCA_964654675.1 uncultured Bifidobacterium sp.
CCCAATGGTGGGATCGTTTTTGCCTACCACGTGAGCGACCCAGAGCGATATGGTGTGGTAGAGTTCGATGAGCACCTCAACGCCATCAGCATCGAAGAAAAACCTATACAGCCTAAGAGCAATTACGCGGTTCCTGGATTGTATTTCTATGATAATCAAGTTGTTGATATCGCTTGTAACCTAAAGCCATCCCCTCGTGGCGAACTAGAAATCACCGATGTCAATCGAATTTATTTGGAGCGAAATGCTTTGCAAGTGAGAATCATTGAGCGCGGAACGGCTTGGTTGGATACGGGGACTTTCACATCCCTCATGCAAGCCGGACAATATGTTCAGGTCATCGAAGATCGTCAAGGCTTGAAAATTGGTTGCATCGAAGAAATTGCCTGGCGTCAAGGATTTATCAGTTCTGATGAATTGCTCGCAATCGCCCAGCCCTTGAAAAAGAGTGGTTACGGCTTGTACTTAGAGAAAATGGTGACGCAAAAGTTGTAAGTCAACCGCGTTCTTTTCAAACCGCCTCAATCAAGAAGTATTGCTTTTTGCCTTTCTGGGCAATCAAGTATTTTCCATGCAACAAAATCTCAACGGTAATCGTACCGTCGATGTCGTTGTACTTGTCCTTGTTAAAAGCAAAACCATTGGCTTGTAACATCTTGCGCGCTTCTGATTTAGATGGGAAGATCTGAGTATTCACGGCCAACAAATCCAACACATGAATGCCTTGAATCAACATCGCTTTCTCCACTTCAAAACGCTCCATTCCATCTGCCGCTGCCGCCAAAGTAGCCTCATCAAGGGCTTTTAAATCATCGGCCGAACCATTGCCAAAAAAGATCTGCGTGGCTTGTAATGCCATCTCTAAATCAGCTTCTGAATGCACTCGAATGGTCATTTCTGCCGCCAATTCTTTCTGCAATATTCGCATGTGCTCTTGACCTGTATGCTGCGCAATTAATGCTTCAATTTGATCGCGGTTCTTCAAAGAATATATCTTGATAAAACGAACGGCATCTTCATCGGCCACATTTAACCAAAACTGATAAAATTTATAGGGCGATGTTCTTGCTGGATCCAACCACACGTTACCGCCTTCTGATTTTCCAAACTTGGTCCCATCGGCCTTGGTAATTAAGGGGGCTGTTAACGCAAAACCCTCTCCACCTGCCATTCGGCGAATCAACTCTGTGCCTGTGGTGATATTTCCCCACTGATCGCTGCCACCCATCTGCAGTTTGCATCCTTCATTTTTATACAAATGCAAAAAATCATATCCTTGAACCAATTGATAAGTAAATTCAGTAAATGAAATCCCCCCAGATTCAAGTCGATTCCGAACACTGTCTTTGCTCATCATGTAACTCACAGTTATGTGCTTGCCCACATCGCGAATGAAATCCAAAAACGACCAATTTTTGAACCAGTCGTAGTTGTTCACCATTTTTGCTTTGTTACCAACGTCACCAAACTCAATAAACTTCTCTAATTGAGCCTTTTGGCAGGCAATATTGTGATTGATCGTTTCAACATCCAACAACTTGCGCTCATCCGTTTTACCACTCGGATCGCCAACCATGCCTGTTGCTCCGCCCACCAAGGCGACAGGGATATGACCGGCGCGTTGAAAGTGCATCAACTGAGTAATAGGGACCAAATTGCCGATATGCAATGAATCTGCGGTTGGATCAAATCCAACATAACCCGTTACTTGCTCTGTATTCAGCAATTCTTGGGTTCCGGGCATCGCATCATGAAGTAAACCTCTCCAACGAAGCTCTTCTACAAAATCAAAATTGGGTTGAAAAGACATAGAAATGCAAAGTTACAAATAATCCTTAGGGAACAATTTATTGAACCTCACGCTTTGCGATGGCTTCCGAGATATAGGCTTTTAGGGAATCTACATCCTCGTCGTCCAAACCACTCGTTGCCAACGAAACCACCTGGGCAGTTTCCTTCAACATGAAGTTGATTTCATATTCCAAATAATCGATGCGTTGCAAGTACTTCCAGGGAATCATCATATAGGAAGAGAAAAAATGCAATCGGAAGGAAATACCTTGTTCGTCAACCTTAACAAAATACTCGCCCCTACGCTTTTTCACCAACAGCATGAATGCGGGAATTGCCAATAATATCCATGCCAAGCCGCCTTTCCAACCCAACATGCCATAGTGAAATCCCCAACCTACAAAAATCAAAACACATAGAACTATCAGTGCTGGCATTTCCGCTTTTTTTGACGGAATCACGATATGCAACGGCGACATTACTCCTTGATCCATTGGGTATGAATTCCGCTAGATGTCATGAAATAAATACCAGAAGTCAATTCAGAAACATCAGCACTCCACAATCCGTTTTCCTCCGTCATTTTCAACTTGATTTCAGCGCCCAAAGCATTGAAAATCTGTGGTTTTACCCTGCAACCAGAAACAAAAATCTGATTCGTTACTGGGTTTGGATAAACGCGGATTGCCGTTGTACTGTTTTCTGTAATCTGCGCAGTTCCACCGGTAATTGTAATACTAAAATTCTTAATGGTATCGGGCTGTGAAACAGGAAGAAACCCATTGACTTTCGCATAGGCAGTAATTGCGAATTTTAACGGATAAACACCCGATTTTGTTGGTGTACCATTAATTTTGATGCAACGCACCTTGGATGGCAAATAAATACAACGAGGCTCGAAACACACATATCCCATTCCTGTTGGCAAGCCAATCACTTTGGTTAGTTTGAGAGAATCGATGGTTACATTCTGTTTGCTTCCACCTACAACCACAGATGTGTCTTTAAATGAAAGTACCTGCACTGTTTGAGAGTAGGCAGTACCTACATTTCCATCCGCCAATTTGTTTGGGTAAAATCCTGGAACCTTGATGGTGGTGTCTGGTGTACAATTCTGAGCCTGCACGTTTAATGCCAAGGAAACCAAGGCTAAAAAAACGATATGTTTAATTGTTTTCATATGATTTCAAAGATAAAGTATAACTAAATGGTTTTTTCATGCTGTAACTGTTTGACTTTCCAATTCATGTAACAATGACCAAAAAGCAAGAAAATTAAACCACCGATGCCTTGAACGCGATACCCACTAATCCAAGCGCGAATATCGAAAGGCAAGGCTTCAAAAAAGACAATGAGTCCCATCAAAAACGCCCCAATGAACAAGCCCAATTTTATCCAGGTAGGTATGATTTCCTTATTTTTCACAAGGGTCACATCATCACGATTCAATGAAATCAACCAATCTTTCACAACAAATAAGACCAATGGCCAAATCATAAACAATGAATAATCTCTTTGGTGTGGGAAAGCCAATGGGATTGATGCCATAAAGATCGACATCAATAAAATCGATTTTTTCTCATCAGAAATGTTCCGAAATTTCCAAATCCAGTAGCAACAAGACGATAGCACCAACAATCTAAAAACTTGAGTTGTAATAAACACGCCCGAAGCACCCATGGAAAACCAAGCCACCCGGTCTTCTCCTTCTATATTTAATCCAGTCAGATATTTTGTTACCAAGGCACCAAAATCGATAAAACCGCCTTCGCCCAATTCCACTATGTGGTTTTTTGAAAAGGGATTGATATTCATCATCCAGCTCTGAAGTAATTCTACATGATACTGAAACGGCAAATATGCGAAAGGCAACAATATCATCACAATAACCAAAGAAACAGTTATAAAAAACGCCCGCCATTGCTTCATTAAGAACAGCTGACCCACCATAAAAATGGGTAAGATTTTCAGATTTACACCAAATGCCAAGCCCTTGAAATATTTAGGCTTTTTGGACTGTAAAAATTGAAAGGCCCGAACAACTCCCCAAACGATGAGTATCGTCATCTGACCATACAAAAGATTGAGAAATATCCATCGGTAGGAAACCAAGGCGAGTACAACCCAAAATGTCAGTCCAGCTTTGTTTTTGGGAGGATTCACCAAACCTCGAACAAACTGAAACAACTGATAAACAAAGTACAGATTCAAGCAATTCCAAAGGATTTTTAGAATAAACAATCCAAATGGCACTTCATGGGTGACTACAAACTGAGGTAAGAATGTAAATGGAGCTAGAAGGGTAGCAAACAAAGGACTGTAATAATAATAGAGCTGCCAACCTTCGGCTGAATAGGGTTTGCTATAAAGATTCTCCAATGAGACCAATCGTTGTGCGGCGCCATAGAAAATATTCAGATCGTTGTTTGTGCTGATACTCCTAAGGAAAGGCCAAGCAATTAAGCCGACAAAAATCCAAGTGAGAATTCTAATCCCTTTTTGATATGATTTTTCAATTTCCGTCACAACGAGTGATGCAAATTTAGCCATTGCGATGCGGAATCTCTGCAGTAATTTATAAAGCCAATCGGGATGAGATAAAAGTCAATGCAATCAATCAAAATACAATCCTTTTGAAGTAATTTTGCCTCCCCTTTGGCCCCGTAGTTCAATGGATAGAATAGATGTTTCCTAAACATTTGATATGAGTTCGATTCTCGTCGGGGCTACTAAAATATTAAAAATCATTAGGTTAGACAGCATGTATAACGGAAATTCGCAAATTACTTCTAAAATTTACATTGATGAAAACTAGGTTACATTTATTAGGACGCAAAATAACATTAGGAATTTTGACATTCTGCTTAAGCTTTGGATTCGTGAACCAAGTTCAATCTCAGCAGTTTGTCAATGGTAAGTTGGTGCGTAAAGAAAAATTTCCTGGTGGCGGCGGAGACACTTATTTAAAGTATGGTGCGGACTATAAAAAATTATATACTAAAGCCAATATGGCTTCTGATCTATATCAAGAAAATTATTTTAGGCAATATCATTTAGATGGCTTTGATACGCTGAGACATAATTCTTGCAAGGTATTTGAGTTAATTCCGAATATGGGGACCGCTTCAGTTTGGATTCCAGCGTTTCTGCTCACATTCTCGTGAACGGTGATACTTTTTCCGATTTCGGATTTAGTTTAAAATTAAATGCCCCATTATTAAAAGACAGCAATTACAATTTGAGCTTTCTGGTCGCTTCGGCCGAAGCTTATCGCATTCCATTTAAATTTTTTAATAAAAAGTTGAATCCCTATGAAGACTTTAAAATTTACATCACGCAAAGTAATAGCCCAAATTCCGAAGGGGATCTAATTGCTATAATTCGTAGGCAGGATGTATACGAACTCGATTCAAGTACTTATTTCCCGTATACTTCGGGAATTTATGACAGAAGCTCAGTGCCTTACAAGACAATGGAGCCATTTTATTATCGGGTAAGAAAAGAAATCAAAGGAGCTAATTCAGGACAGTACATTACCATTAGGGCAAAAACGCAAATCACTGATTCTGTTTCTCGGCTCTTTAGGTATAACTGTAAACCTAGCGTATTATTCTGGAAAAATCAAAACCTTTTGGAGAGGGGGTTTTTATCCACCGACTATCAAATTCGATGCCCTTTTAGATTGATAAAAACTGGAGATTTGTGCAATCAGAAAAATCCGCTTGTATTAAAAAGTTCTTCCCAGCATAAGACTGATAGGTTTCGGTGGTCTACCGGTGATACCTCCCCAACACTAACTGTCACTAGCCAAGGGATGTATTGGGTTGAGAAAAATAGAAATGGATGTATTGCACGAGATTCCATCATTATTAATAAATCGTTGAGTGTTACAACAAGCACTGTAACCGTTAAAAAATGTAAGGACAGCATATTAACCGTCGGCTTACAATCCTTCCCAAATCAGAACAATTACCAATGGAATTCCGGTAGTAAAAATCAACAGTTATCCGTTTCAATACCGGGCTGTTATATACGAAATTCTCAATTGCTTGGTTGTTCGCTAGTTGACACATTTCTGGTTCAAAATTACCCCCAGCACAAAGCCATTGACAAAATTAATTACACATTGTGCATAGGAGATTCCATCGCCTTGACAGGCCTAACAAAAAAGTTGGCTTGGTATCGCAAAAACTTATTTTTGAGCGATTTGAGCGTTTTGCAAATCCACGGAATTCAAGACGACACATTGGTATTGAAATCCATTGATAACTGCTGGCAATTGGATACCATTATAATAAAAGTAGAGAAATGCCAACTCGATGATACTGGGTTTCTTTACATCCCCAATGCTTTCACCCCCAATAAAGATGGTAAAAACGATGTGTTTATTATTCCAGGAAAATCGATTCACAATTACGAAATGACAATTTACAATCGCTGGGGAGAGCAGGTATTCTTCACTACCAACGCCGCCGAAGGTTGGGATGGTACATTTCGAAATGTCGATGCCCCTGCAGGAACATATGTGGTTGTTTTGAAATACAAACCAAACAGTACTTCGGGATCTCAAAACAAATCTGAAAACTTAAATACATCAATTCAACTATTACGTTGAGTTATTGGAAAAAACGCTGACGACAAACCCTACTAGTCGCTGTAAACTGACGCATCTCCGTCGGAAATACTCACATCCAAAAATACCCAACGTAACCATTGTTTAACTCCTTACTATGCATCATTGATTTGCCTCAACTTAGGGGGTCAATTTCAGTCCGACGAAGAGGGGTTGGTTTGTCCGATTATTAAAATCACAGGTTAGATAATAATCTGAGAGCCTCTACCAAAATGGAATTATCGAACTAATCCTTTCTCTTACATTCAGAAATCAAAGGGGCCGACAGTAGTCGGCCCCTTTGATTTCTGAATGATTTGATCAATTGCCACTTAAAATGTAGGGCAATGGTCTACTTTTCTCTTTGGCAAACCATGATATTTATTATTTCTAGACATTGATCCACCTTGGCCACAGGCAGCAGATCGAGATATTCTTATCCTATCATTCGCCCCCAAAATCGGAATGCGGTAATTCAAGGTCACAGTAGAATAATAGTCCTTATGTCGAGATTCCAAAGTTGACATTCCATCCAGAACATCCCCATTTATTTGATTGGTTAAGACCTCAACAGAGTACACATTGCCCCTGCTGTTAGTTAACAAATCAACCCCCAAACCCAAGGGAACCACGAATGATTTTGCATTGCCCATTGTCTGAGAACCAACCACTTCCCCATTTGCATCTTTCACGGAATACGACATGATACCGTATTTTATTCCAGTTGTGATGTAGACCGGCAGCGACTGCGCTGGATAATATTCTACCATCAACCCCCCATCCAATATTTTTCCATTGAGTGACAAATTTCGTTGTTGAAAAAAGGCATCTCTTGAATATTTATCAAAAGCGGTGTATTCCGAAAATCCTGCATTGGCCCTTAACTTAACTCCAGGTAAAATTGAAAATTTCGCGAAACCCTGGGTAGCTAACTTGCCATGAGCAACATTGGCATTTACATAATTTGAAGCAGCGGTATGAGCTCCAATTTCTCCACGATACACCGACATCCCCGCGCCCATTCCTAATTCGATTTGGCCTTGAACAATTGAACATTGCAAAGCAATTCCACTGATAATGAATAACTTGTTTTTCATAAGGGTTAATTAAAAGGTTAGACTGAAAGAGAACTAAATCCCTAGACACCCATATGAGTGCTCAACCCCCAAATGAAAAAAATAAAATCTCCTTTTTATTTCAAATCATACGATTTGATTTCCGTATGGTACGCACTACCACTCGACGCGTAATCATCGTCTACCATCACCAAACCCACTTTTGGCGCGTAATACGCATCGGATGTATAACCCAAGGATGGGATGTTTAAACGAATATGAACAACATTCTCAAACGATTTACTCCCCACTGTTTTTGAACCTGTTTCGATTACTTCATAATTGTACTGCTTCAAAATGCCGCCCAATCCCTTAATCGACTTGGACCATTTTTTTCCTGTTTGGGTTGAATCCTTTAAATAAACAATTTCTTGGGTGGCGCCATCGGCATCCAAGACCAAAACGCTATAATTTCCCTTGCTGTAGCGATAGTAATTCCGACTGATCACCCCAGCAGTATTAGTCTTGTACATTTGAAATGTGTTCGATAAAAAAAGCACGGTTGAATCTTCCACTTTCACTGTCCAATTGCTACTAGATGTCCCCGAAGTAGAATAACTCCAATTGGATCCAACTTTGGAATTCAAATATTCCCCGGGACCTGGCATTGACTTAACAGGATCCTTTTTACATGCACCCAAGCCAAAAATTAGTGTCGCTGATACCAAGGCGAAAGTGATTCTCTTTGAAATACTAAGTGCTGAATTCATAGGGATTTTATTTGTTTCAAGATTACCATTTTTTGACGACGCAAAAAAGTATGTTCCCCGCATCGTATAGAAAATCAAACACTCCTTCGATTAATCGGTACTATCTGATGTCAATTTATAAAGCGCGTAATGTTCATTCTCAAATACCAATTCAACGTCTGGCGTGGCATTCGATTGGGTGATGTCCAATGTCACCCAATTCTTATAACTGGATTTGTTTAACACCAAATATTTCGCACCCTTCTCGATCCATGTGTTCATTTGGTTATGATCCAAAACCTGCTCATTTAATGCAACCCAACCCTTTCTATTTAGGAAATACAATTCTTGTGGATTCACACCTGAATTGATGATTACCAGGTCTGATTTGGGTATATGTTTGCTTACTTCTGATGCTAAGGTGAGTTTGTACATTTCACTTTTTTTGATAAAATGGTCGTGCATTTGGTTGGCTACCCCTTCCAGTACGATGAAAAAAATCAGCACATTGGGAAGCTTGTTTCCAAAGCGCAAACTCATTAATGAGCTCAAACCGAAGCCCACGAATAAACACATAACAGGCACAAATGGAATCACATAATAGGTGTGCTGGGGGAAAACTGACCCCGTTTTTACTATGTAAAAAGCAAAAACCATAGTCACCGAAACCATTCCAATCCAAAAGGCTTTGTCGCGTTTAACAGCGCAGACAGCAACGCCGTAAATCATCACGGCCAGGGCGAGAAAACTATAAAAACTGGTGAAGTAAAACTTCTCCAATAACAATTGCCAAAGCGGAAGAATTTCAAGTACTCCCTCCATCAAACCCTTTGAAATAAACCAAGGGTATCCAAACGTGTTTAAGTAGGGCACCCAATAAAAATACCAGACAATGGCGGGAATGATCGACAAAAACGCCCCGGAAAAAATCAAAAATTTCGTTTTTTGTTGCATTTGATTCATCCAAACCATCGAAAGCAACGCCGCCACCAAACAAGCCGACGGAATCTTACTCAGTACCCCCAAAGACACAAAGACGAGTCCCAATAGCCAATCCTTGAATCTGATTTGGATGCAATATTGGACCCAATAACTCAAACCAATGATGACGAGTGAAACGGCAAAAGTATCGGGCATGATTTTTCTGGAAATGGAAAACCAAACGGAAGCCATCAAAGACAAGGCTGAATAGTTGGCCACACGCTCATCGAATAAAACCCGACTCATTTTATGAAATCGAAACACGCCCCAAACTACCACTATCAAATTAATCATTCTGCCATACCAATGGGCAAAACCCAAAGTTTTAAAACAGAGGAAAATTAGAAAATTCATGATCGGGAATTCCGCCCCTGTAATCCCTGTTTTTTCTCCGGCGATATCAATTCTCGGGTAGAGCCAATCCATTCCTGACTCGTAATAATTTCTGGAAACCATATTGGTGAGAGCCTGCCTCCAATTGTGGCCAATTTCCAAAGGCGGATCCGTAATCCCAATACATTGAATCAAAAAAAACAACAGCAGCCATCCTTCGATTCTTGTAAAAATACTCACTCGAAATTTGGCGTTGATACCCATCGTCTATGAAAAAACAAAAATAGGTTTGGATTGACGATAAAATATCGAATGTTCAAAACACCCAAACGATGGCATCGAATTTCAATAAAACAATTTACACGGTTCAAATTCTTATATTTGAAAAATAAGAACCATTATGAAACAAAAATACCTCATTTTTTTGAGTGCCCTTTTGGCGATTTCCGTCTCAGAGGCGCAAACTTTTAGCGACAACTTTGACAGTTACAAATCAGGAGACAATCTCGCAGCCACCAGCGCTGTTTGGGAAACTTGGAGCAGTCCTAACGGTGGCGCCGATGATGTAAAGGTTACTTCTACCAAAGCCAAAAGCGGAGCCAATAGTTTGTATTTTCAGAGCACTGCTGCCAACGGTGGACCAACGGATTTGGTGCTTCCTTTTGGTGGTGCGAAAAATACAGGAACCTTCAGTTTGAAAATGGCCATGAACGTGGATGCAGGAAAAAATGCCTAGTTCAACCGTCAAGAGCAAACCACCTGGGGTAAGGGCTATACCATTGATGTGTATTTTAACATCGATAAAACCTTACAAATCAACAACGCCAGTGCAGGTAACTTAATCACTGTCAATTACAACCAGGGTCAATGGTTTGATTTTGAGTTAAAAATCGATCTAAATACCAACACTTGGGATGTTTACTTGGACGCGGTAAAAGTGGGTAGTTTCCAAAATGCCACTCGTGCCATTGCGGCCATGGACTTGTATCCCATCAATGGAAGTTCTTTTTATGTGGACGATGTTTCAACCACCTACACTTCCTATACCTCAACCAGCAAAAATGCCAGTGTAACCTACATTGGTGGCGTTGTGGGATTCTTGGCAGGCGCTAACGTATTGCCAACGATAGAAATTCGCAATCTTGGCACTACAACCATTACGGATGCCGATGTGAGTATCAAATACAACGGAAACACGGACACCAAAAAGTTGACCGGCTTGAGCATTGCGGCAGGGGGCTTGTACACTGCAACAATGACCAATACTTTATCCATTGTGGCAGGCAAGAACGATGTGGTAGCAAGCGTTACTGCAGTAAACGGATCAGCAGACGACAATGCATCCGATAACAATAAAACCATTGCAATTGATCCAATCGTTCCTGCCAAAGGCAAAGTGGTAATTGGCGAGGAAGCGACCGGTACTTGGTGTCAATGGTGCCCTAGAGGGGCTGTAGCCCTAAAAACGATGACAGAAAAATATGATGGTTTTTTCCAAGGTATTGCCGTGCACAACAACGATCCGATGATGAATGGATACTATGACGCTGGCATGGCTTCAAAAATCAGTGGCTACCCCAGTGCTTTGGTAGATCGCGGCACAAAGATGGACCCCTCCGCAATGGGTGGAGACTTTATCAAACGCGTTCAAACTGCACCAAGAGGAATTTTGGATATCGCTGCCAAATACGACGATGTCACCAAGGTGATGAGTGTGAGTGTAAAAACAACGTTGGAAGCCGATATTTCCGGCGACTTCAGAATTGCTTGTGCCATCGTTGAGGATGATGTACGCGGCACAACTTCTGGCTTCAACCAATCCAATGCCTATGCCGGTGGTGCCAGCGGTGTGATGGGCGGCTTCGAAAAATTGCCCAATCCTGTGCCTGCTTCTCAAATGGTATACGACCACGTTGGAAGAGCGATTGCTCCTACTTTTGCCGGATTACCCAATGCCTTCGGAAGTAGTGCCAGCAAGGGTGCTAGTTTTGTACACAACTTCACTTTCCCAATCGACGGTTCTTGGAATATGAACAACATGCACATTGTTGGGATGTTTATTGACAACACCACTTTGATAGACAACGGCGGAACTATTTTGGTGAACGATGCATTGAAGAAAGCCTATGCTCAAGGCACCGAAGTGGCTGCCACCTCATTGTTAAACGGTCCTGATGCCATGGTTTCTGTTTACCCGAATCCGAGTACAAACCAATTCCAATTGGTGTTACATGTTGCTGCAAATCAGGCTATGCCATACGAAGTTTCTGATATGATGGGTAAGGTGGTATACAAGAGCACCATGAACGCGGGAAAATCAAGCATTGATGCAAGTGCTTGGAGCAACGGTATTTATACTTTGAAATTGATTGATGGTACTGCGGTTTATCAAACTCGCATTATCAAAAACTAAGCCTCTGAACACCCAATCAGCAACATGAGATTGGTTATCCAACGGGTTTCGCGTGCCTCAGTTACGATTGATGGTCAAGAAACGCGAGACATTGGACATGGACTCATGGTGCTGATTGGCGTGGAAGAGGGCGACCACGAGGCGGATGCCGAGTGGCTCGCACAAAAAACAGCCTTGATGCGCATTTTTTCGGATGACCAAGGCAAAATGAATCGCAGCGTACTTGATGTGGGCGGTGAAATTCTTGCGATCAGTCAATTCACTCTTTTCGCACAAACGGCCAAAGGCAATCGTCCTTCTTTCATTCGATCGGCGAGGCCAGAGATTGCCATTCCAATCTATGAAGCCTATCTTAAATTTCTTTCTGTAGATCATGGCCTAAAAGTAACAACTGGAAAATTTGGTTCGGATATGGATGTAGCGATTGTCAATCAAGGTCCGGTGACTATCACCATGGACTCTAAGATGAGGGAATAAGTAGGTTGTCTATCAACCTCACACCCTCTAAACTGCCGGCAAAAACAACAGCCGTAGTAGATGTTTTGGCATGTTGGACTGCATTTTCTCCCATAATGGTTACCTCGCCTGGTTTGATCTTTTCCATATGGGGCAATGAAACCCAATCCAAATATTCTATTTCGAACCCCAAGTGCTTCAATCGCACGCATTCTTGGTCTTGAACTTCGTTGTGGTTCTCTAAACACTTGCTAATTCGCAACATCGATGCATAAATCTCGGCAGCTACCTCCTTCCCTTTTGAGCTTAAACGTTCGTTGCGAGAACTTAATGCCAATCCCGATTCGGCTCTCAGTGTTGCAACCCTAAAATATTTGATCTGTGGGAAATATGCGGCAAGCAGTTTTTCTACAACCAAACACTGTTGCAAATCCTTTTGGCCAAAGAAAACAGCCTGGGGTTGAATCACGGAAAACAACCGGTTTAACACCTGAACCACGCCGTTAAAATGCCCAGGTCGATGTAATCCTTCAAAAATTTGATCCAAAATTCCCAAATCTAGGGCGATTTCTTTAAACCCAGTTGGGTATATCGTTTCAATACTGGGTGTCCAAACCACATCAACGCCCACCCCTTTCAATAGCGCAAGATCTTTTTCTATGTGCCTGGGATATTTTTCTAAATCACTGGCATTATTGAATTGCAGTGGATTCACAAAGATGCTCACAACTGTTTGATATCCATTTTTTTGTGCCGACTCAATTAAGGATAAATGTCCTTGATGTAAAGCGCCCATCGTAGGAATCATAGCCCAATTTGCTGAGTGACCGACTCTATATTTCGCCGTCCAAGTGTCCGCTGATTCAAATACCTCCATGATTGCGTAGAAAGAGGTGCAAATAACGATTTTTCCTAGGTTCTTCGTAGATTGTTGTTTCAATTTCCGATTTTTTTATTATACTTTTGTATTCTTTTTCTAATTAGAGTCTAGATAACACCATGACCCAAACCAAAAAACGCGTTCTGTTTGTGAGTTCTGAGATGTCTCCCTTCCTTGAGACTTCACCCTTAG
>CAZZKP010000050.1:0-13027 GCA_964654675.1 uncultured Bifidobacterium sp.
GTCTTTTGAAGGTGAATACGACCTCAAACGGCTTGGTGTTAACTACCTCCATCTATTGATTTTTCTAAATAAACCCGCAATTTACAACCGATTTAAGGGCCAAACAAAAATACTTTGCATATATAGAATAAATCAATCCAAACATGGTAGTTTCGCAACAAATGACACCAGAAAAGAACCCAATAGACTGGTCTAGCCTGTCGAAACCAGAAAAATATTCAGCACTTCATGACCAATGGAGAGGCTTAATGGACCCTCAGGTGGATTTTGTTGCCAATTTATCCAATGCCACCGCTTTAATGAAAACGATATTCAATTGGTGGTGGGTAGGATTTTATAGGGTTGATGGTAAGATTTTGATGCTTTCTACGTTTCAAGGACCACCGGCCTGCACAACCATAGCCTTGGGCAAAGGCGTTTGCGGTGCGGCTTGGCATCAAAGCACTACCCTTTTGGTTCCCGATGTTACGTTATTTCCAGGCCATATTGCTTGTAGTGCCGAGAGCAAAAGTGAAATCGTTGTACCAATCCACACATCCACCGGTGAAATTTGGGGTGTATTGGACGTGGATAGTGAATATTTGAATCATTTCGACGCAACAGACCAAATAGAATTAGAGAAATTTTGTCGTTCTTTGGAAATCATCCTTTAACATGAAAAAAGAGAAGAACCTCGCACTACTCATCACAGTGGCATCCTTGGGCTATTTTGTCGACATTTACGACCTAATTCTTTTCAATATCATCAAGAAAGATAGTCTTTCATCGTTAAATATCGATGTAAATATGTATGAAACCGTTTTGTTTCGGTGGCAAATGGCTGGCATGTTGATTGGTGGATTGATTTGGGGAATTCTCGGCGACATAAAAGGCCGAGTAAGTGTACTGTTTGGTTCAATTTTGCTCTACAGTGTTGCAAACATCGCAAACGCATTTGTTACAACCGTTGAAGCCTACAAATTTTGGCGATTGCTGGCGGGGATAGGTTTGGCGGGAGAATTGGGAGCAGCCATCACTTTGGTCAGTGAATTGATGCCAAAAAACAAGCGGGGGTTAGGAACAATGATTATCGTAACTTTTGGCGCTTTGGGTGCTGTATTTGCTTTCTTTATCGCAAAAAACGGATCATTTATTACCCATATGATTGGCGATATCATTGGCAGCAATCTCCAAAATTGGCAAACTGCGTATATCGTTGGTGGCGTTCTGGGCCTTTTATTACTATTGATGCGCGCTGGTACCTTTGAAAGTGAGCTTTTCGAAAATGCTACGACAACCCAAGTGAAAAGGGGCAATTTCTTTATGCTGTTCCGAAAAGCACACTTTAAAAAATACCTTGCCTGTATCGTCATCGGACTCCCCGTATGGTTTGTGGTTGGTGTTCTTATTGCCCTGTCGCATAAATTTTTTCCCGAAATATTGGGCTTAACAGGCTCCGCCACCGACGCTGACATGTTGAAGTCGCTCTCCTTACCTACGCCGGAAATGGTAATGTGGAGTTACGTTGGACTGAGCACCGGGGATCTAATTTCGGGATTATTGAGTCAGCTTTTTCATAGCCGAAAAAAGGTAATCTACTTAAACTTACTGGGCATCGCAATCATGACACTCGTGTTTCTATACGGTCCTACTGGAAGCCAGAACTACTACAGATTGATCGCTTTTCTGTTGGGCGCTGTTACAGGCTACTGGGCAATATTTGTTACCAATGCTTCTGAACAGTTTGGAACCAATATTCGGAGCACAGTGGCTGCCACAGTTCCCAATTTTGTTCGAGGCGGCGTCTTATTGATCACAATGGGGTTTGAGTATTTTTCATCAACCTTTCAGTCAAACAATCAATTTGATGGTAGAACCTTCACCGTTGCTGCCCTAATCATCGGCGCTGTGTGTTTGACTTTGGCATTTTGGGGCACTTTCAACGTTGAAGAAGCATTCCATAAAGACTTGGATTACTTTGAACACGACGAGGATTCGACCCTGTCAAGCGATAATTGACATTGCTTAGAGGATTAATTCGTAACTTTACGGATATTTTCATAGTTACTAGATCTCTTTCAAATTGTCGAACCGTAGTAAAATCACCTTCCCAGAGCGTATCGTTCTGGCAATATTAGAAAACGATGGCAAAGGTGCCGTCAACGCTTCTCAAGTTTTCAATAAAATCCCACCCGAAGCAAAGTTTACAAAAGAAATGGTGCATCAAGCACTACTCAAATTGGCCAATCGCGGACTGGTAAAAGAGCCATCTGCTGGCGTCTTTGCCCCTATCCGACCTTCTGTAAAATCTGAAGGTGAACTCGTCTTATCGAACCGCGGTGATTATTACGTGAGATTGGAATTGGACGGTGAACTACAGCAAATTTACATGGACAACGATATGGTTGGCAAATTGCTGCCAGGCGATCGTGTTCGTTGTGAGGTAAAAATCAAGGGAAAGCGCTCTTATGTCAAATCACTCTCTTTGCTTGAGCGTGTCCCTCAAAGATACTCCGCGATATTGGACATATTCGAAAGAAATGCCTTTGGATTGTTGCAGAAAAATGGGTTGAAAGACATCAAAATCATGGGGCAGGTTGACCCAAAAAATGACGGTCACAAAGCCATAATCGAGGTATACGACTTCCCGCCCAATGCCAGAAACCCCATCGGTAGAATCATTGAAATCTTAGGCCCAGTAGGCGATGCCGATACAGAAATGCATGCCATTGTAGCCGAGTTTGGCTTCAGCACCCGTTTCCCGGATGATACACTGGAAGAATGCGATGCGATTCCCAACGAAATCACATCGAAAGATTGGGGCGAAAGAAAAGACCTACGCGATATTTTCTGTATTACGATTGACCCTGCCGACGCAAAAGACTTTGATGATGCAATATCATTGGAATACGACGCACAAGGCAATTACCTATTGGGCGTGCATATTGCAGATGTTTCACATTTCGTTACCCCTGGCAGCGCCATCGATCGCGAAGCCATACAAAGAGGTACATCCGTCTACTTGGTTGATCGCACAATACCTATGTTGCCGGAAAAATTGAGCAATGATCTTTGTTCTCTGAAACCTCATGTGGATCGTTTGGCGTTTAGTGTCATTTTCACGATTGATAAGGATTTACGCGTATTGGGTGAGTGGTTTGGAAAAACTGTCATCAATAGTAAGCGTCGATTTGCCTACGAGGAAGCCCAAGATGTGATCATGAATCAAACCGGCGATTTTGTTGCCGAATTAACGACATTGAATCGCATCGCCAAGCATTACGAAGAATTGCGGTTTCAGCAAGGGGCTTTAAAGTTTGAGTCGAAGGAAATCCGTTTCCGTTTCGATGACAACAAGAAACCCATCGAAGCATATGTAAAAACGAGGTTCGATGCGCATTTGTTGATTGAAACGTTCATGTTGATGGCCAACCAAGCTGTTGCCAAGCATGTAAAAACTCTTAAAAAACCTGAATTGCCATTTATTTATCGTTCCCACGATTTGCCTCCCCAAGACAAATTGTTGGAGTTTGCGAAATTCTGTAAGTTGATGGGTTATCCGATAAATATCGACAATGAGCTTCAGATGCGAAAATCCTTTAACGAATTGATGGAAAGAACCCAAGGAGATCCCAATGGTGAAATATTGCAACAAATGGCCATTAGGACGATGTCCAAAGCGGTTTACACAGCCTTTCGCTCAGACCATTTCGGATTGGCTTTTGATTATTACACACACTTCACCTCTCCCATCCGAAGATATCCAGACTTATTGGTTCACAGGTTATTGCAGCAATATTTAAACAATCCGACACCCGTTATGAGTGAATCTCAAATCGAATTGATTGCCAAGCACAGCAGTAATATGGAGCAGAAAGCGGCAGAGGCAGAAAGAGCAAGTACCAAGTACACATTGGCTTTGATGATGGAGCAACACATTGGCAAAACCATGGATGCTACCATCACTGGAATTACAGAATGGGGTATCTATGCCATGGCAACTGAGTATCATTGCGAAGGGTTAATTCGGATTTCGGATATCAAAACCGACCGTTTCACCTATTACGAAGCCGAAAAGAAATTGGTGGGGCAACGAACGCGAAGAAGTTATCATTTGGGCGACCCAATCACAGTTTCAGTAAAAAAAACAGACGCGCAAAAAAGAATTATTGACTTTTATTTGTTGGATTGATATGAGTATTGCAAAGCACGTAGAAACCTATTTAGATTATTTGTTGAGCAACCCCTTCCAAGGAAGCCCCAGCAATTTGTACGAACCCATGAATTACATCATGAATTTGGGTGGCAAAAGGGTGAGGCCTGTGCTTTGTTTGCTTGGCGCAGAAAGCTGCGGTGGTTCTGCGATTGACGCTTTGCCGGTGGCCCATGCAATTGAAATTTTTCACAATTTCAGTTTGGTTCACGACGACATTATGGATCGGGCAGATCAGCGTCGCGGATTGGCCACCGTACACAAGAAATGGAACGAGCCTACCGCGATTTTGGCGGGTGACAATTTATTGGTAAAGGCCTATGAATCCATATTGGCTTATGGCGGACCCAATAAAGATTTCATATTGACATTGTTTTCTAGGACGGCTACAGAAGTGTGTGAAGGACAGCAAGACGATATGGATTTTGCCGAGCGAAACGAAGTGAGCGAGGCAGATTATCTCCATATGATCCAAAACAAAACAGCCGTCTTGTTGGGTTGTAGCTTGGCGGCTGGAGCCCTTACTGCGAATGCAGATAAAGTCATAGTGGATCGATTGTACGAGTTCGCAATCGCCGTAGGGATGAGTTTTCAATTGATGGACGATTATTTGGATGCATTCGGAACATCAAACAATGTGGGAAAGGTGATTGGAGGCGACATAATTGAAGGTAAAAAGACTTGGCTCTATATCAAATCACAAGAGCGTGACCCAAAAATCACAAATCATTGGTTTGAAGAATTAGAAGGTCAAAATCGAGCCAATGCCGTTATCGACGGTTGGAAACTTTGGGGGCTTGATGCAATGATCCTTGAAAAAAGTGCCGAATATGGCCATGCAGCGAATGTCATTATTGAAGAGCTGACAGAATCCGGTGTTCAGACGCAAGGTTTAAAAGATCTTCTCAACTTTTTGCGAGACCGAACTCACTAACAATTAGTGAATCACCGTTACAGTTCCCACTTTTTCGTAGGTTTTTTTGTCCCAACCTTTAAAAACCAGGTACCAAGCATATACCCCATCTGGGATTTCATTGGATTGATACTGACAATCCCATTGGTTCTTTTTATAGGTGCTTTCCCAGATTT
Source organism: uncultured Bifidobacterium sp. (assembly GCA_964654675.1). Taxonomy (GTDB): domain Bacteria; phylum Bacteroidota; class Bacteroidia; order NS11-12g; family UBA955; genus UBA955. The sequence continues at coordinate 5,282 of CAZZKP010000050.1, forward strand.
TCTGTCCGTAACGATTGTAGACCTTCATTTCATACTCTTTTACAAACAGTGGAAATGTACCCCATACATCGTTGAACACATCTCCATTGCGTGTGATTCCACTTGGAACCCAAACCTCAGGTGGTTGGATCAGATAAATCCAATTGCTTTCGCTGTAGGATTGTTCTGACGCCATCAACTGGTTTCGATGCGCGGTAACGCGATATAAATATCCGCCATAGTCGTAATCTAACTTATCATCATGATAGCTTTGAACGAGAATGGAAGGCGCAATGACCGAAAAGGGATGATCATCATCCTTCCGCTCCAATGTCCAATCTTTAACACCGTCCGACCATCCTTGGTAATCCATCCAATTTAAATCAAAGTAATAATCGGGCGCCTCCTTGGACGTACCACCCAACACAACATTACAACCTTCATTGCTATTGGAACTCACATGGCCACATTGGTCTGTTACCAGTATTTGATAGCAAAAGGATTTATCGTCTACATTAAATGAGGAATCGCGATAAAAGGTATCAGTCGTGATTGCAAATGGCACATTTCCGAATTTACCACCCCTTGGAACCCTGTAAAGTTCATACTCCTTAAAATCGGGCTCTTTGCTCTTGCCCCATCGAATTTCTGCATATCGGTCATTTACGATGGTTGTTGTATACAATGGAACCCCCGCTATTGGCGTATTCAATTCCGTGACGGTACAAAAAATATTTTTTGCAAATACTTGAACATCACAAATATTCACTCCTATCAGTTCGTAACAGTAATTGTTCTGTCTCGGATTCACCACATTGCCATCCACAAATACGCCTGCTGCGCCACTTCGAATGGTATCTAAGATTTTCATAGATCCATCTGGATTGGTTCTTCTCAATAAAAAATACTTAAAAAATGATCCAGGGGTGGTGATGTTGTTCCAAGAGATAGACATTTTTGAGGTCTGCCTATCAAAACTCACGCAAATCGCATCTGGCGGAATCACTTTGGGCGGTTCTGTCACGAGTATTTTTACTCTCGCAAATGTGGTATCAGCCTTGGGGCAACCTCGATCCATCACAGTAACCAAGAGCTCCACGGTATCTTTAGAAAAACTGCTACAAATGGTTTTCCAATTCACTTTCAGTGTAGCCGAGCCAATCCCCGGAACCAGTGTCAATTGGGCAGTATCTCCGCCTTTCATACCCCCTTTTTTTATCCATTTCACTTGCAAATACATTGTATCGAAGGGATCTGGATCAATGCCTTTGATTTGAAAATTGATGGGTTGAGTGGCGATGACTTGAACAAAAGTGTCTTTCAATCGAGGTTTTAGATTCAAGTTCTCAAAATCAATTTTAAACAATGCATTGTTGCAGTTGTCGCTGTTCATTGTACGACTGTATGCAGTGGGTGTGGTGGGAAACAAACCATTCCTTCTGCAGCCGGCACATACAGATTGATAGATGATACCCTTTGAATCGAACCGAGAGGTTCCACCGTCCACATGTTCTTCTGCGGATTTTCCTGGAGTACTCACTCCGCCAAAATAGGTGGCATAGGCCAATGAATAAAAGTTCTTTGAGAACACGGCTAAATAAAAATCACTACCATCGGTATTCTTCTGGGCAGCATCGGCAGTGGTTAACAATCCATTGGTTCTTCCTTTATTTCGATGTTGTTTGGGTGTACCGGTATTTACATCATATAAAGCGGAATTGGTACTGCCGCCCCAACCAGAAACAAAAATACGCTCGCAACGATCAACCAGAAAAGCGCTTGGACTGATGTTGGGATAGATGATGTTTCCTGAATTAAAACCAAACGTGGTTTGCATATCAACGGAGGATAGATCTGCCGAATAGCAAGTAATGAACTGCCCTCCACCGGGCTGGTAAAACCTTGCATTTACATTGGGCATATTGGCCTCTGTTTGTCCGTAAATATAGGGTTTCCCCGTAAGCCCTGTTTGCACAAAATGGGCCTGTTCATAAAGCGACGTACCGTGATATCGACCTTGTATAACATCACCGGTATACTTATCCAATCGCATCAAAATGGCATCAGCAATTCCCCCTTGGTAATCGTTAATCCATTTGGAACCAATGACTGTTTTTAGGTTATTACTTGAACTTCCACCACTCACATAAATGTCGTTTGATTTTCCCAGGGCAACCCCGTAAAGTGCATCAAAACCTACCCCACCGAACTGTTGAGACCATTTCAGTATTGAAAGTGAGTTATTTAGACAAAAGGCTACTGCATCCGACTTGCCTCCATAGACACCATTCCCAGTTCTAGGGAAATTCATACTGTAGGTAATTCCAGAGACGTACACGTTTTTTTGATCGGTGATAATTTCTCCGCGAAATTCATCGGCATAATTGTAAATCAGCGGGAAATCATCGACGCTTACACCTGCGGCTGATCTATCAGCTCCTACCGCATCCATGCCACTACCACCAAAATAAGTGGAGGCCAAGATTGAAGTACCGCTCGGATTAAACTTGGTGATGAAAAAATCATACCCGCCATTGTGCGTATTGTCATATTGCCCCTTGTTACCCATCGGAAAATCTGTACTTCGGGTTGAGCCCATCACATACAAATTATCCAAGGAATCTGTCACCATGGAATGGGGCTGCTCGTTGTTGGATCCACCCAAATAAGTGCAAAAAAGCAATTGATCGCCTGTGGAATTGAATTTTAAAATCGCTGCATCCCTCGAACCTCCATAACCCAAATCTTCTGGCACTCCATCTCCAAAGGTGGTTTGTGCAGCGCCCGGGGTTACGGGTAAACCAACATCAAATACAGTTCCGCCGGCGTATCCATTGCCTTGGATATCATAGGTTCCCGTGCATCCAAAATTATCCGCCCGAGACCCTGTATAAGTACTGAATACCAACTTTGGATCTACAATCAAGTCGTTTTTGCTCTCGGGATCATAATTGTGAATGTCGAATTGAAAACTGCCATCCCCGAGCCGAAAATAATATGCACTCAATAAGGAATTTTCAGAGTTACCATCAACCACTCCCAATTTTGATGCAGTGTAATAAACCGCAGGGATTTCTTCGGTCCAATCGACCCAATTGGTCTTTACGATACAGTATTGGTTTGATGCACTTACATCCAAAGCGTTTTCCCCTCGATATTTCCAATGAATCACTTTGGGGTCGATGGTTGGGTGGACAATCCAGTTGTATTTGATTGTGTTTTGAAAGGATTTTACTTCTAAATCAACACCTGGCCAAACATTTCTTATGGCTACACAGCTGAATTTGCGCAACCCTGAAAAACTCCCTCTTGGATTATGGAAGTTGTAATACTCAGCCGATTCCGTGCCCATTCCTACCACTTTTGCCAGGCCAGTGGGATTCACAAAATCCATAAATACCGCTTGTGTAGGAAGTGTTAATGTTTGAGTCGTACGTTCATGCAATTTTTCAAAGGCAGAGGTATCAATCAAATTCCAAATGAAACCTGTTTGAGTAATCCAAAAATCACCAAAATTCAGGTGGGCTTTTGCCAAAACAGCATGTGGCCATTGTCCATTATTTACTATAAAGACGGGTTCACCGGAACTCCCTTGAATGGGATGACTCACGTTGCCATAAGCCGAGATGATAAGAGACAATACAAAGATGAATACCCTTGCGCGTAGGACATTCAACGTCTGATCCAGTTTCAAAAACATGTTTTTGGCGCAGTTAATTGTTGTCATTCCTATCACAAGAAATTTTACTTGATATACAAAAATCGGTGATTTTTTGTATGTTTCTTACTTTTGATTAAGGAATTGACAATAAGTTCATTGCTTTGGTTGCTTTGGGCTGTTGTACATTTGTGGTTCATGACACAGTCGAATCTCCGCATTGTATTTTTTGGAACACCCGATTTTGCTGCATATTCTTTGGAAAAAATCGTGAACAGCGGGTTTCAAGTGGTAGGCGTAGTTACTGCAATTGACAAACCTGCCGGCAGGGGGCAGAAGATTACAGAAAGCGCAGTAAAACGCAAAGCGAGTGAATTGGGTTTGAAATTACTGCAACCAGCAAATTTAAAATCTGACGATTTCATGCGTGAACTGCAGTCATTAAACCCCAACATCGGTGTGGTAATCGCTTTTCGGATGCTCCCAGAAAAAGTTTGGTCGTTTCCTACCCTCGGAACAATCAACTTGCATGGATCATTGCTTCCACAATATAGAGGGGCTGCACCCATTCATCATGCAATAATCAACGGAGAAACGGTAACCGGATTAACCACATTTTTCCTGAAGCACGAAATTGACACCGGTGATATTATCGCCAAAAAAGAGTTAGCCATTGGAGAAAACGAAACCCTAGGGGAATTGCACGATCGGATGATGGTTGATGGGGGCGATTTGATGATAAAAACACTCAAGTTAATCTCTATGGGTAATTACCACACCACAGCTCAAGATTTTAGCTCCGAATTGAAATTGGCCCCGAAGTTAAATAGAGAATTTGCCGAGTTGAATTTGGATCTATCACTTCATGAATTCCATAACAAAGTTCGAGGCCTAAGTCCTTTTCCCGGAGCATGGATTCGAAGTCAATGGGGTGATATGAAGATTTTTAACGGTGAAAAATCTGAATTCAAATCCTCCGGATTAACAAAAGGTTTCCATATTGAATCCCGAAAACTCCTTGTTGTCCTTCGTGATGGCTGCTACAAAATCAATGTGTTACAAATTCCAGGAAAACCCAAAATTGCTGCCAACGATTTCATCAACGGGTTGAAATAGGTGTTTTTTTTACTTTTTTGCAATTAAAATTTGCAATTGCCAATTTTATTGTATTGATTTACGGCCGAAACACGTCTGAAACGCCTATAAGTAGAAAAATACTCAACCAAATCTTGCTTTATTAAAAACCCATTTTAACCTGCAAGGGAGGAGTATTATGACTACACCATTGATAACTGACGGCGTGCTGATAAAACGTTACATTGACGGTAACAATGCAGCATTTGAAACTTTACTGAAACGACATAGATCGCGGATTCTTTCCAGCATTTATTTGCTTGTTGGAGATCGTTATGTTGCCGAAGACATTTTTCAGGAAACCTTTATCAAGGTGATTCACAGCATCCAAAAAGGCAAATACAATCACGAAGACAAATTTTTACCCTGGGTTCTACGCATTGCTCGAAATATGAGTATCGATACCATACGTGCTAGGAAAAGAATGCCAGTGGTTGTTGATACGGAAGGTCGGGACATTTTTGATAGTTTAGGAATCACCGTTGAAAGCCAAGAAGAATACAGAGTTGCCAAAGACGATGTGGATATTTTACGTCAATGGATTTGGGAATTGCCTGAAGATCAGCGCGAAGTGCTGATTTTGCGCCAGTACGCTGACCTCAGCTTCAAAGAAATCGCATTGCTTACCGAAACCAATATCAACACGTGTATCGGTAGAATGCACTATGCAATTTTGAATCTGAGAAAAAAGATGCAAAAAAGTGTAGCGAAAATAAAATAATCTGATTTTGAGGCCGTTATATGTTTGTCGTTTTGGCGAAGCATATGACAAGACCTTTATCTCACTCAGACCTCCTTCTTTATTACTATGGCGAAGCTGACGCAGAAGTCGCGGCTTACATACAAGACAATATTTCTGAGCACCCCGAATGGTCGTCGTATTTTCAAGAAATTCATCAAACCATGGGTGACCTGGATACATTAATGATTTCGCCCAATTCAACTACCCTATCCATCATTTTAGAAGAGAGTGATTCCAAACTATTTCACTCAATCGGATAACACAATTCCTCAATATGTGTGGTAAATTCGCACCATGCAATCAATTCCCAAGTTAGATTTATCGCATTTCACGCAGGGTTCTGCAGCCCAAAAAAGTCAATTCGTTGCAGAATTGGGCAATGCTTATGAGCAGATAGGCTTTGTAGCCATCAGGAATCACGGCATTCCAACAGATACCTTAAAAATTCTTTACCAAGAAGTTGCCAATTTCTTTGCGTTGCCGGAAGAAATCAAATTAAAATACGACGATACCCGTGGAGGTGGTCAAAGGGGCTATACCGGATTTGGAAAAGAACACGCAAAAAATCGCAATACAGGAGATTTGAAGGAATTTTGGCATTTCGGCCAATACGACACCTTGGACGATTTCACCTATCCCCCGAATAAGCAAGTAGAAGAACTTGCAAAGTTCAATATCGCTGGTGAAAATGTTTATCGCGCATTAGAAAATACAGGTGTTGAGATATTGAGGGCTATCGCATTGCATTTACAATTGGATGAGAATTATTTCGATGATCGTGTAAAAAAAGGAAATAGCATATTACGAGCCATACACTATCCACCGATAACGGAAGATCCTAAGGATGCTATTCGAGCGGGTGAACATGAAGACATCAATTTAATAACCCTACTCGTTGGGGCCAGTGCCGACGGCCTGGAAGTATTAAACAAGCACAATCAATGGATTGGCGTGACCGAGGTGGAGGACCACATCGTGGTAAATGTGGGCGATATGTTACAACGACTGACCAATGATCAGTTAAAAAGCACCACGCATCGAGTGGTCAATCCACCCAAAAACCAATGGGGAAAGCCCCGTTATAGTATTCCATTTTTTCTACATCCCAGACCATCCGTGTCGCTCAATTGTTTACCTCAATGTATTTCAGAGGAAAATCCCAAAAAATACAGCGACTGCACCGCGATGGAGTTTCTCATGGAGCGATTGAAAGAAATTGGGTTGATGAAGTAATTCAATCCAATGGTTTTCGCTTCCAAATTCTTGGATCGGGTTTTGGAAACTGTAAAGAATTGCAATAGCGGATATACCGCTTAAACAAAGAGATTTTTTAATTCTTGGGCATCTTCTGGCTTCATTTTACCCGCCAAAATCAATCTAACCTGACGTCGGCGCAGTGCACCATCAAATTTGAGTTTTTCATCATCCGTTTGTGGTGTTAGTTCCGGAACCGTCACAGGTTTATTTCTCCCGTCTAATGCCACGAATGTATAATAGGCTTCATTCGATTTTACGCGCCCGCCCGATGGCAAATTCTCGGCAAATACTTCGATAAATACCTCCATACTGGTATTAAATGCCCGCGACACATAGGCTTTCAAGGTAACAACATCACCCAACCGAATGCTTTCCTTAAAGGAGACGCTATCTACAGCAGCCGTAACCACAATATGATGGCTGTGCTTTTGTGCAGCAATGGCTGCGCATATGTCCATCCAATGAAGCAATCTTCCTCCCATTAAGTTTCCCAATGTATTGGTATCATTCGGCAATACGATTTCATTCATGAGTGTAAATGAATCGATGGGATATTTCGGTGCGAGGTTTGTCATTTCGATACAAAAATAAAAAAGGGGAAGTTTCCTTCCCCTTTTTTGTGGTTTATTTTATAAATAATTTTACGCTTGGCCTTGTACAGAGACAAAACTTCTGCCTTCTCTACTCTTACGGAATACTACGATTCCATCTGACAATGCGAAAAGGGTATGATCTTTTCCAATGCCTACATTTACATCAGGGTGGTGTTTGGTTCCACGCTGACGAACAATGATATTTCCAGCTCTCACAACTTGACCACCATAGATTTTTACACCCAAGCGTTTACTGTGTGATTCTCTTCCGTTTTTCGTGCTACCCGCACCTTTTTTGTGTGCCATGACGTTCTATCTTTATTAGGCTTTAATACTTTCGATTTTTAACAATGTCAAATAGTGACGGAAACCGTTCATTTTCT
>CAZZKP010000051.1:0-13002 GCA_964654675.1 uncultured Bifidobacterium sp.
CCAACGACGAATTCCCCACTCTCCACCAAAACTCAATACAACAACCATCAACCAGAAAACCGAGTCCCACCAATGCTTATTGCTTAATTCCTGTCGCATCACCGGCACCTGATTCATTTTTTCCATCAACAACTTGCGAAATGTTTCCAACTCGCCAACCCTGCAAAATCCACCATCCGATTTCATCGCCAACGATGTCAACAACCCATGATTCGCCTGCAAATCCATCATCTCCATCGGTTGATTCACCACGGCAATCTGCTTTTCCACTGTGGCACGATCAATTCCACCTTCGGCAATCAATGTATATTCCCCTTCCCCCAAACCCGTAACAACCCCTCGCCATCCGCCCTTGTCCTTTTCCAACGCCACCTGAGCAAACCCCTCACCCCGCAACTTATCTATTTTACCCATCTTTAATGTCCTATAGATTGCATCGTCGAATTCCCCCGCCTTGTCTCTACAAATCACGCGAACAACCACCTCCTCCGATAGGTCAAATTGTTGTTTCGATACCGAAATTTCCAATGTTTTTTTTGCCGATGACCCCGCTGCCAAAAGCCCCACCATCCGCCTGACCCAGGGATCAAAAACCTTCCCTTCGCCATCCTTGCGATCTTCAATCCGCCATCGCCAAATACCCTCTCCGAAAAACATTCCCACCCCCGCATTGCCAACTTTCCATGTGCTCATCAACGGCAACTGCGTTGCCGAACCACCCCACTTTTGCCATAAAACCGAAGTACTGCCCACAGGCAATGTCAACTTCACCACCGGCGATTTTACCGGTGGCATATTCCCCCATCGCAAAGCCTCTTCCGCCGTGGGCCCCCAACCCGAAAACCCTTCATTCCACTGCGGTTGCGCATCTTGCCATAGCGAAGATACCGAACCCCAATTGACCTCAAACACCCGGCCCAATCCACCCCATTGCATGCCCGGCGATGCAAATATCCAAACCGCTTTCCCCCGCTGTATTTGGGTTTTCAACCAGTCTAAATCCGATTTATCTGTCCAGTTCCATCCGTGTAATACATATACATCCGCATCGTCCTTTCTATCGTTCTTTGACTTGGCAACGCAAACAAATTGACCTTCAGTGCCCAATGCCCTGCCAATGGCCGAAACATCTGGATGGGGCGCAGCAAAAAGAATTTCCACCTTCTTGCGTTCATCCACCACCTTCACATACTTCATTTGGTTGTTGTTGATGAGATTCAATTCACCGCCCACAGGAGCCACAACGATACTCACCCGCTTTAGTCCAACAGATTTCGGCTTGATCTCAAAATTCACTCGCTTCCAATCCGATGCTGATGCCACCGTCCAAATCATGCGTCCCACTTCCTCCTCACCCACCAGGCATCGTATCGTTAACGCCTGACCAGCCAGTCGAACCGCTCTAACACTGGCTTCTACCCCAAAGGAATTACCCAAAAAAACCTCCTCGTTACAAAGCAATCCTCCCACCGAAGCATCAATTCTGGGCAATGTATTTCCCGACCCAACCGCAATAATCGGTGTGTTCGGGGGCAGAGAACCCACCAAAGGATCAAGCCCTTCATTCACAATTCCATCGGTCATGATCACCATTCCACCCAAAGGCGCCGCTACCGACTTGGCCGAAGCATGTCGAATCACTGCCGACAAATTGCTCCTTAACCGATCCTTGGCCGATACAGAATCTCCAGAAAAAACATCGTGGGCAAACCCAAAACGCTGAATTCGCATTTTTTTCATCGAAGCGAGTTCTTCAGACATGGTCTTCCATTGAGCCAATGATCCTGAATCAATAGAGGCACTTCGATCTTCGTAAACCAATAAAACAGGCGACTCCACCTTTTCCTCCTGCAATTGCCACCAAGGATTGAATAACAACAAAAGCACACCCGCATAGCCAAGGACGCGCAATCCAAAAGCAACCCACCAAATTCTTGAACCCGGGGAACGTAGAAGTTTATAATAATGCAACATCGACAGCCCGATGGCCGCCAAAAGAACAATCGTCCAAGCCCAAACTGGAATGCCTAACATGCCTTATCCAGTGGAAAGTTAGAATTATTTCTTTACAAATGAAATCGTTTGCACCTTGTCAACAGATTGACAACGAACAAAATACAATCCGGCAGCCAACCCAGACACATCCAAACGACCATCCATCGGAGCCATGTTCCTTACAACGGCACCTTTCGCATCAACAACATCAAAAGCCGCATTGCCCAAAGCAGAAACATGTAACACATCCGTCACTGGATTGGGATACACTTGCACCGCTTCCGCAATCCAAGACTTTGTTTCGGCACCCCAACGCACGTTGATATTCCATGTCACCGTATCCATATCCGTTGGATTGTCGTAATCAAAAATAAAATACTGCACTTTTGCCACACCGGCTTTGCCATTCGGAAATACCGTAATTTTTAAAGACGCTTCCATGTTGGGAGCCACAGCCGCCATAGTATCTTGGGTTTTGAAGTTTGCATAGCAGTTTTTGTTATCGCAGAATGACACATCCCAAAACATCGGATAATCAACCACAAAACTCATGTAACCAAACACCATTTTTGTCTTCTTTAAATTCTTAAAGTGGATGTAACAATCCATCGGATCCGTTGCGTTGGGATAAAAATCATGCACCTTTTGCTTGTCCTGAATCTCAAAGCCCTGGGCTGAGGCAAAATTCATTGAGCCAACCACGATGGCAAACACAAACACCCATTTCAAACCGATTTTTTTCATGAAATACAAAAATACAAAATTTCGTGGACATCACATTCATGACAAATCCCGCCTACCAAATCACAATCCCGCGAAATCCATCAAATCATCCACCACACCACCAAACATCGCATCCCCCTGCGGCAATTCGCCTCGCTCCTGTCCCCTTCGATACCAATAGGATACGATACCGGCTCCCATTCCACCTTCCACGTCCGTATGCCAAGTGTCACCCAAATACACCACTTCCTCGGCTCGCACACCCGCTTTCTCCAGCGCCAAAGCAAAAAACTGAGGATCCGGCTTTGCCATCCCCACCGCTTCCGATGTCATCATAAAGTCAACAAATTCGCCAATTCCCGACACCCCAATTTTGGTCCGTTGTGTGCTCTCAAAGCCATTCGTCAACAATGCGATGCGATATTTTTTCTTCAACTCAGCCAAACATGCCAAAGCCCCAGGCATCATCCGCGTCATGACCGGACAAATCTCCAAATATTCTTGCCAAACATTGGCGGGTTGTAGGGCCGGAGGCACCCCCATCGCCGTAAAAGTATCGGTAAATCTCGCCGTTCGAAGCACCTCTTTTGTCACCTCGCCCTTTTCGTAACGCAGCCAATAGGCGGCATTCACATCTTTATATAACGACAGAAACTGATCTACATGAAAATCACTGTGCAAGTGTAGTTCATGTCGATGATACAATTCTTTGATCGCCTCTTCCGCGTTCGCATCAAAATCCCAAAGCGTATTGTCGAGGTCCAAAAAAACCCATTTTACCGCTTCGGAGAACGCCTTCATCCCAACACTTTATCGATTTCAGCGCAAAGAGAATCAAAAATCACACCCACTTCACCGATGCCTTGCACCCCTTGATATTTGCCTTGTGATTGATAAAATCCCTGAAGAGGCAACGTTTTGTTTTGGTATTCCTGAAAACGATTTCTGATGGTAGATTCATCCTGGTCGTCTGCTCTACCGCTGCTTTGTCCGCGAAGCAACAAACGCTTAACCAGTTCATCTTCATTCACTTCCAATCCCAGTACGATTCCGATTTGGGTATGAAAATCCGCCAACATCGCATCCAAGGCTTCTGCTTGGGGTGTAGTTCTGGGAAACCCATCAAAAATGAACCCTTTGGCTTCGGAGTGGGCAAGCATAAAATTCTTCACCATTCCAATCACAACCGCATCGGGCACCAATTCACCTTTGGCGATGTATTCGTTGGCTTGATTGCCGAGGTCGGTCCCGGCTGCGCGCTCCGCGCGCAGCAAATCCCCGGTGGAAATATGCTGCAAGGAATATTTTTCTAATAAACGCTCACTTTGCGTCCCTTTTCCCGCCCCTGGAGGGCCAAAAATGATCAGATTTAACATAATTTAGGTCGGCAAAAATAAACATTTATCCCATCGCCGCACACAAATTTCAAAGCATTACCCCAACAAACGCGACTTCCAGCGCTTCGCCCGCTGCTTTAAACCACTCACCGTCATGGGAAATATCCATCGATACCGCTCGTTCCAAACCAAATAATTCCGAATCGAATCGTATTCATTGTAGGCAACTGCCCCAGTCACGCTCTCTCCACCGCCTTCATTCAATCCATTTTGGCCCCCATCCGACGGGCTAGAAAGCACAAAAATCGACCGTACGTATTCCGTTCCACTCACCAATCTAAATCCCGCAGACTCCATCAAATGTCGCAGACTCCCCAAAGTAAAATGATACGAATGCGCATTCTGATAATACTTCATCACATCCATTGAGTACCCCTTGTGAATATTCTTCAATCCCGGTACCTCAATGTAAACCAAAGTCTCAGCCCCACTCACGTCGGCAATACTCTTCATCTCCTGGGAAGGATGTAAAATATGCTCCATCACATGGGAATAAATCACCAAATCCGGGGTAAAATCCAAGGCCAAATCTTTCAACATACAAACACGCAAATCCAACCCATGCACATCTCTGCCGTAAGCCACATATTCCGAACCCAAATCAATGCCCACCACGGAATGACCTTCACTCCGAAAAAAATCCAAAATACCACCCGCACCACATCCCACCTCAACAATTTTCATCGCATCTCGCATCACACCAGCACCGCGCAAAAAATCATGAATCCGTCGGCCCTGATTCCGCTGCTCCGCAAAAAAATCATCCGTTGCCCGCTCCGATCCAACATACAAGGGTCGATATTCATTGTCATAAAATTCCCCATACGCTGCATCCGTCATCCTGGGCGAAGTATACACCATCCCGCAACCCCTACACAACTGCACCGAAAAGTACAATCCGTAGCGATCGCGCTCCGCAATTTGCTCCGATTCCGTAGAACCACAACAAGCACAAGGCACCGTTTCAAACCCGTAAATACCCTTTTCAACCTTCTCATTCACCGCATCCCGCTTCTGCAATTGCAAAGCATTGAGTGAAATACTGGGGCTTCCGGAGCCCATACAACGCGAAAACACTGACATGGCCGACAAAAATATGGCATTTGAACCCATTTTTTGTATTTTTGTAATATGTGATGCTTTTCATCACAAAAAATCCATACGATGTATAACGAACCCAAACTCATAGCTGAAATCGGTTGCAACCACAAAGGTGATTTCGAAATTGCAAAAGAACTCATCACCATGGCCAAGCACGCGGGCGCCCATGTCGCCAAATTTCAAAAGCGCAACAACCGCGAATTGTTAACAGAAGAGCAGTACAATACACCCCATCCAAACCCAGGCAATTCCTATGGTAACACCTATGGAGAGCATCGCGAATTTTTGGAGTTTTCTCTGGAGCAACACGCCGACTTAAAAAAGTTCGCCGAAAGCCAAGGCATCGAATATTCCACCTCCGTTTGGGACGTTACCTCCGCAAAAGAATTGATTCAAATTGAACCAAACTTCCTCAAAGTCCCTTCCGCTTGTAACAATTACATAGAGCTTTTGAGAGTGCTGCGCGATGAATACAAAGGCCAAGTCCATGTCTCTTTGGGCATGACAACCCACGCTGAAGAAAACGAATTGATTTCTTTCTTCCAAGAAAAAGACCAAGCCAAACGCCTGGTTGTGTACTCTTGCACCTCTGGATACCCCGTTCCATTTGAAGATATCTGTTTGATGGAAATTCCGAGGATCTCAAATGCGTACAAAGCCAAAGTTGCCGATATCGGATTCTCAGGACACCACCTCGGAATCGCCGTGGATATCGCAGCGTACACCTTGGGTGCCTCTTGGATTGAAAGACACTTCACCAAAGATCGCACCTGGAAAGGCACAGACCACGCCGCTTCCCTTGAATTCGCCGGATTACAAAAATTGGCGCGAGACCTAAACGCAGTGTATCGCTCACTCGGTTCCAAATCAACCGAAATTTTGGCGATTGAACAAGTGCAGCGCGACAAACTTAAATATCGCGGGTAATCCATGAAAACCGTGGCTTTCATACCAGTTCGCGGTGGCAGCAAATCCATACCGGGCAAAAATATCCTACCCTTTAACGGGAAACCCCTGCTCTATTGGACAGCCAAAGCTGCGCAAGATTGCCCTGAAATATCAGACATCATCATCGCAACCGATAGCCAAGACATCGCCGACACCGCCCAAAGCCTTGGACTGTCGAAAATTCACATTTACCATCGTTCGGCGGAAAATGCGAACGACAAGGCAAGTACTGAATCGGTGATGCTTGAATACCTACAAATCGCCAATTTGCAGCCGGAAGATCGATTTATTTTGATTCAAGCAACCAATCCGTTTTTGTTGTCGGATCATTTGAACGATGGCATCCATTTACTCAATCAGCAAGCCCAAGGATCCATTATTTCCTGCGCTACCTTTAAAAGGTTTCTGTGGAATAGAGACGGGTCCCCAATGAATTACGATTTCATGAATCGACCTCGCCGACAAGATTTTGACGGGGCGATGCTCGAAAATGGGGCCTTTTACATCAACAGCGTTGGCAACATTTTACAAACCAAAAATCGATTAACACATCCCATCTCCATTGTGGAAATGCCCGAATATTCGGCCGTGGAAATCGACGAGCCAGAAGATTGGATGATCGCCGAAAAAATTCACAGAAAACACATTTTAACCCCATAAAACATGATTTTACCCAAACTTATTATCACAGACATAGACGGGGTGTGGACAGACGGAGGCATGTATTACGACAATACAGGGAATGAGTTTAAGAAATTCAATACCATCGATAGCGCCGGTATCATTTTTTGCAGAAAACTCAACATCCCCATCGCCATCATCACAGGAGAAGACACGAAAATCGTGGCGAATCGTGCCAAAAAACTGAAAATCGATTTGCTGTATCAAGGCATTACCGACAAACTCACTGTAGCCACCGAATTGTGCAAAACAATGGGCATTGACCTCAGTGAGGTTGCTTACATTGGCGATGATTTGGGCGATATTGATTTGCTCAAAGCCGTGGGATTTTCCGGTGCACCAGCCAATGCAAGTGATTACATCAAAGCCATTTGCCATGTCGTGACAAAGAAAAAAGGCGGTGATGGTGCTTTCCGAGAATTCGTTGAAGAAATATTGGAACGCAGCGGACAGATGCCACGCGTTTTAGGCATGTTTAATCTCTAAATTTGAAATTCTAACTCCGCAACTGATGCCCATTTCAACGTTACTTTCCCTTGGCAAAATTGTCGTTAAGTCGCGCCCCACTCCGGGTATCCCCAAAAAAAAGGACGAAGAAATTCTCATCATCGGCAATGGTCCCTCGGCCAAAGAATTCCTAGAAACCGCCAAAAATCGGGACGTAAATCCTGCCCTGTTTTGCGTCAACAAATTTGCTTTTGGCCCTTATTTCCAGACCCTAAAGCCCAAATACTATTTGTTATTGGACGGAGATTTTTTCCATTTTGACGAAGCGATTTTTCAGGACGCCAATCAACATCCTAGGGTAAAAATCAAGCCCGAATTTGCAGAATGGCAACATCAAATCAATGAGACTTGGAAGAACCTTTTCAAACAGAATTGGGGGCTAACATTGTTCATACCTACGGCATACAAAAACAGTTTCATGGCAAAAAAAGCCCGTGAGAATGGCATCAACACAGTGGCTTTTAATTACACCGTTATCAAAGGAATACAAGGCTTCCGGTCCTTGGCATATAAATTGGGTTTGGGCATGCCGCAATCGCAAAATGTGATCAACGCAGCCCTGTTTTTATCAATCAAAATGCAACCCAAAAAGGTTTTCATTACCGGGATCGATCACGATTTCCACAAGAATTTGGTGCTCGATAACAATACGTTATTTGAGGAAGTATCGCATTTTTATACCGACAAACCTTTCCGACATCCCCTGGTTCATGCTGATGGTAGCGGACCTGTAAAGTTGCGTCAAGTATTCTTAAATCTCCACAAAGTCCATGTAGGCTATCAGGAGCTGCACCGATACGCAAAAGAAAATCAAGTTGAGGTGCTGAACATCACCCCTGCCGGTTTCGTAGATGAATTTCCCCGTGTAAATGCGAGTGGGGTTTTCAAAGGGTAAACCCAACAACCGCGATATCCATTAATCGTTCAACTTGATACCTATGGGCTTGAGCCCTTTCTTCACCATGCTGTGAACATCTTCACTCAATCGGAAATAGAGAATCACACCCAATACGGCACCCAGGAGCAGAATTGATTTGAGGACGGACATCCAGAACAAGTGGTCCGCATCCACCGTCCAGAGATAATTGACGGCGAAAGCCACCGTAAACAAAATGATGCTGTAAATGACATGCCTTGTGATGGGTTGCATTTTGTAAACCATCCAGATCAAAATTGCCATCACGATTCCGCTCGCCAACCAAACACATCCTGTGGCAATGGCTGCACCATCAATCCCCATGATGGGAATCAACCATTGGTTCATCAAAATACCCACTACAATTGAACAGAAATTCAGTATCAACGACAAATAATATCGTTTTGAGAAAATCAACATGGCCGCTGAATTGCCTTGAAGTAAAACACAGAGTTTCCCTACGCCCAAATAGAACACGGCCCATTTTCCTGCGACATACAAATGTCCGTTAGGCATCCAATGAAACAGCAAATCGATGTTAATCCAAACCAAAAGCAAAGCCAATGCACCCAAAATAAACTGGTTTAGACTGGTTTTCTGATAAAGTCGCTCGATTTCCGCTTGATCCCCGTGATGAATCGCCTCAGACAACTTGGGATTGGCAATCTGCAAAATGCTTCTGGTCGGTATTTCAATCAATACTGCGATATTCACTGCAATGGCGTAAATACCGGTCTGGGCACTGCCCTTCATTGAACTAACCATCAAAAAGTCCATCCGCTGCAAAACAAGCATCGCAACGTAGGTCAGGAACAAATACCCCGTATATCGGTAAAACTCGGGCTTTAGGCCATCCTGTGAATTCACAAAGGCCATATCCGGTTTGAACGAGAGTTTTGTATTTCTCACAACAAACCAAAAATTCAACACCATAACAACGGCGTACACAGCCGCAATGCTGTGCATGGTCTGTCCAAAATCCACCTTGCCTACATAATAGAGCCAGCCCAACAATCCCAACAGGATGCGCACCACATTTTCCCTCAGAAATGAGGCAAATACAATTTTGCCTAGCGATGCCGAAAAGATCTCAAATACCGTATTGAAAACAAAGAAGAATACAAAGGGAATTAACCAGTGATAATAGGGCAAAAAATCACTGGAATTCTTGGCCAAATAAGCCACCACCCACGATTGCCCCGTCAACAAAAGCAAGGCAACAAACAGAAATCCCACGGTCGGAATCATCAAAAGCCAAAATCCAACGCCATTGTGACCGTTCTCATCTTTAAATCGCGGGAAAAACTTCCAAATAGAATACCCCGTGCCCAACTGAGCCACCCCAGCCAACAAAGCACCCATTTCAATGAAAAGTCGAAAAACCCCATTTTCACTCGTGGTAAAGACCAAAGGAAACAGATAAAAGGTCGTAAACAAGCCCACCAAACTTCCGCTGTAATTTACAATGGATGCCCAAAAGCTATTTTTGGCGATGATTCCCGACATAAAGGCAAAGGTAATACACACACAAGTTGTTTCCGTTTTCACACAAATAGAGGTCGAAAAAAGTTGTTAATATGTACAAAAAGGTGTTAATTCGCTTTCCTAACAAAAATTGAAAAAAATTAATATGAAAAAATTACTCCTTTTAGCTGTCGTTGCTGCCGGGTTGGCTGGAATGATGCAGAGCTGTAAGCCAGACAGCCCAGATGGTGGTTCTACCGGAGCCACTTTAACCGTTGCTAAGAAACAACGTTCTTTGGTAGTTTATCACACTGCTACATGGTGTGGTCCTTGCGGTCTTTACGCGATGCCTGAATTTAAGAAATTGGTTGCTGCCAACGATATCGACAATATCGTCCCTGTAGATTACCATTCTTCTTCTTCTTCTCGTTTGGTTCCTTTGTGGACAAAAACTGGAAACGACACGTTGTTCATTGCTCCTTTTGCGTCTCAATTGTTGACTACTGTATCAAATATCGATGTAACCACAGGTCAATATTCAATCCCAACTTTTTGGTTGAACAACTCATTGATTGGTAGCAGCAACATCAAAGTAACTGACATTCAGAACAATGCAGTCACTGCAAATTCCTCTCCAGTTGAAATCGGTGTAGCTGCAAGTGCATCTGCAAGCGGTCAAACTTTGAACATCAAATACAAATTGAAGGCTTTCGCTCCAGAAGCAGGAAGTGACTATTATGTATCTGCATTCATCGTTGAGAAAAGCGTTAACACTTTGCAAACCGTTTCTGGTCAAGGCGATGTAGCTACAGACCACGAGCGTGTAATCCGTGCTTCTGCGTTGAAAAATGCTGCCGGTGCTCCAGTGGCTTTCTCTACGGATGCTTCTATGACAAAACCTGCTGCAAACGCAGAAGTTGAAAAGACAATTTCTTGGACTTACACTGCAATTCCACAAGCGGTAAAAGACAAATATGCTTCTTTTGGATTGCCATGGTGGAACTGGAACCCTTCAAACACTGGCGTTGTTATCGCTGTTTGGAGAAAGGTGACAGATCCAGTTAAGCCATTCTACTTGGTGAACACTGTTTACACAGACGTAAAATAATTTTCCCTCCCCTTACGGGGAATTCAATAAAAAGAGAGGGCCTCGTTTCAAACGAGGCCCTCTCTTTTTATTCAAACCATTTCTTATTTACCCTGGAAATCAGGCTTGCGCTTCTCCACAAATGCCGCCATCCCTTCCTTCTGGTCCTCCGTTGCAAACAACATATAGAAATTCTTACGCTCAAAATACAATCCCTCTTGCAAGTGTGAATCAAAGGCTTTCAATACACTCTCCTTGGCCAACTGTACTGCTATGGGTGACTTCGACGCAATCTCGGAGGCCAGTTTAATTGCTTCGTCCAAGTATAACTCCACCGGTACAATTTTATTGACTAACCCCGCGGCCTTGGCTTCTTCCGCAGAGATAAACTTACCGGTTAACACCATTTCCATCGCCCTAACTTTTCCCACTGCCCTGGTCAAACGCTGCGTTCCACCTGCGCCGGGCATCACTCCAATATTGATTTCGGGCTGACCAAATTGTGCTGTTTCACTGGCTACAATCATATCGCACAACATACAAAGCTCGCATCCACCACCCAAAGCAAACCCAGACACCGCCGCGATGATTGGCTTTTTCGTTTTTCGAATGCTATCCCAAGTAGAAAACTGATCAATTTTCAACATATCTACCGCCGTTCTTCCCGCCATCTGCTTGATATCCGCCCCCGCTGCAAACGCCCTTTCATTTCCCGTAATCACGATCGCACGAACCGAATCATCGGCATCCAACATCAACAAAGCATCCCGAATCTCTCCCATCAGCTGCAAATTCAATGCATTCAATTCCTTGGGGCGATTCAATTGAATTTTCGCAACATATGGCGCCACTTGGGCATCAACCAAAATAAATTCATAAGACATAGTGCGAAGTTAATATTTTCTTACGGATCAGCCTCGACGGAAAAACTACGATGTCATCCAACCTTTGGGCAGAATCCAATTTCGGTAAAGCCGCAGAATCCCATAGGCAACCGCAAGTCCAAGCAAGGCACCAAAAAACACATCCCCAACATAGTGAACCCCCAAATACACGCGTGAATAGGCAATGCATGAGGCCAAATACATCAACGCCAACCGCTGACGCCGCCCCAAACCCAGTAGCAGCATCGCCGTAGCAAACACCGCAAACGCATTGGCCGAATGACTACTCACAAATCCGTATTTACTCCCAGGCAATCCATTTGGCGTTCTCGGGTGCAACGAGGCTTCCCATGCCGGTCTAACCCGGGCAAAAAGTGGCTTGCATATTCTAGAACTGATACTATCGGCCAGCCCAAAAGCACTCAGCGTAAGCAAAGTGGGTATCCAAAACTTCTTACCAAACTGCTTGATAAAAAGACCCAAAAAAACAACATACAAAGGCACAAAGGCCCATTTGCTGCTCAAAAATACCATCATCGGATCCAATGAGGGAGAGGCCCATCGCTGATTAATCAGTACAAATAAATCGCGATCAATAAAATCCAATACAAACAACATCGTGAGCGAAGATCAACTTTTCTTGGAAACCAACACAATCCTCGGCGAAGTTTTCTCGTCAAAGGCACCCAAATGATAATCGCCAAATACCGCAATCACCTCAAGCCCCGCTTGCCGATGCAAATTTTCCAAATCGTCCTTTGAAAAAATTCTCACCTGCTCTTGGAACCAATGTACGGCCTCTCCATCCCTCACCTCGATATCCTTGACGATGTGATTTCCTGTTCGATGTTTCCTGGTATTAAAACGGTATCCACTGCGCTCAACGACATCTTCCACAGGCAATTGCGTTAACACAGGTGATGAATTCAAATAATCTTGAATCACGAATCCGCCAGACAAACAAGCCTCTTGCATGTTTTTTATCACCCGTAAATCATCGGCAGATTGATCAAAGTAGCCAAAACTCGTAAATAAGTTAAATACCGCATGAAACCCCTGCTGAGGGAAATCCTCGCGCATGTCATGACAAACAAACTTTGCCCCCGTTCGATTCAACTGTTTCGCCAGCTCAATACTATTTTCGCTCAAATCAAACCCAAGCACATCCATCCCCAATTCGGCCAAATGCGCAGCATGTCGTCCCTTCCCACAAGCCACATCCATCACCTTTGCGCCCGGCTCCAAACCCAAGTAATCCACCAAGGCATCCATAAATGCCATTGCCTCCGCATCATCTCG
>CAZZKP010000052.1:0-12925 GCA_964654675.1 uncultured Bifidobacterium sp.
ATACGGGGTAGTCGTTGTAGAGTTGTTTGCGTTTGGCTTCAAGGAACAAGTTTTTTTGTCCCGCATACTCGGCGGCTGTCACAATATTATGCCCAGCAGCTTCCGCCTTCTCAAAAACACCTTGAAGTTTTGCACGCCAAGCCTCATCCCGCAGCGCATGATGCTCCAAAATAACCAACGGAACAGCCTCAACAATACGCGTCAAATTCAGCAGCGCCTGCTTAACCTGATGCTCCGAAACCCGACCGCCCTCAAGATACAAGGGTGGACCACCCATCATCAAAACACTGGGCTTAGCTGCCAATATCAACTCAGCGGTATGGCATTGGACAGCAAACCGTACTAGGCGTATGGCGGCGCGAACTCTGCCTTATAATTTATACGAGACACCCCATTCCATATAATCCGCACTGGATAAATGGGCTTTTAACCGAGCAATTACATACATCCGTTGAGTTGCCTTATAACTCACGCCAACACCCTCATAATACCTTCTTTTGGTGTCGTCTGGACGATATAAATAAAACCCTGCATCCGCAATAAATCCCCATTTACCATATTCCCAACGCGACCCAGCCGTGATGGCCACCTCGGTAAAATCGTTCAATGAAATGGCATCACTCTTTAAACCAAACTTGCTATACATATATGATTTATCAAAAAACACATTGGACCCAACCCTAAATCTTGGACCCAATAACGCTCTTGTAAACTCATAATTGTACTCCAAAACGGCATTCACAAATGTGCGGCGCTGATCCAACTCAATCTGTCGTCTACCCAACCTAAATCCCAACAAATGCTGAGGACTTTGCACACATCTTCTTGATGGAAATACCCCAATTTGTTCGATGTGTTTCCAAGGAGCAGGTTTAGCCATTCGACTATTATGATGAATATGATTAAGTAGAAACCCCGTAATAGGTGTAATTTCTTTGGATTTACTTCGCACCGAATTTATATATTGCGGCGGCATATTATTTAACACTCCCAAAAACAATGTTCGCTTCGCGCCGATTGATACATAGGGAATATTGACCCCGAAATTGGGCTGCCGCCAATTGGCATTGGAAAAGTGAACCATCCCTGCCTCAGCAAATAATTTCCACCCCCATTTGTTTAGATAGGGACCCACATCCAAATGATACCCCAAATGCATCATGCCATTTAAATGACTTCCTATCGCAGGATTTCGAGGATTGTTGAACTCATCGTATCGCTTTGTGAGATAGCCAATACCCATTCCAAAAATCCAATAATTGTATTTGCCAGATTGTGGCATCACAACTCCACCTGCCCCAAAGGCATAGCCCCCAGCCTCACTGCCCAAATTGAGCAAATTAATTGTATATCCGTAGGTTATTTTGTCGATGTTGGCGCCTTGACCGTTTTGCTGGTTGATCGCTGAACGATACTTAACATTGAGACCCGTTGCATGTCGATACATGGCCATCATATCCGAATGATGCGGAATCAAAAATCCCCCCATCAATTGTGCACTCCATTCGGATGATTTGTAGATATCAATCCTTGGCTTCTTACAGGCAATGACTTTGTCTTTGTTGTCGGTGAATCGTATTGAATCGTTCAAATAAGAACCACCCAGAGGAAAGGAATCCAGTCTATGAATCATTTGCACAGAATCCTGTGCACTGAGCCGAGAAAATAAGAAAATCGCCGATGCCAGTATTACCAGACGCCGGCCGTTCATTAGCTGCGTGATTTGTCGGTTGCCAACACCATCTTAATACCCAAGTTCGCTCCCACCTGCATCACATCTACCATATCCTGAACTTTCAAGTCTTTATCCAAGCGCAAAACCACATTCAACAGGCTCTTACCATCGTCTCCAACTCCCGCTTTGTCTTTTTCGGCGAGCAATCGATCATCCAAATCATCAAAAGCCACACGTTCTTGTTCGATGTAAATACCCAACTCTTCCGCGTCCACAGAACCCTTATTCTCTATCTTTACCGTTAAAGGCAAAGTTTTGATTTCCATATGGGTGGTGGTTGATGCCTTCGGCAACATGATATTGATGACATTGGGGTTAGCCAAAGTACTGGCGATCAAGAAAAACAACATCAAGAAAAACATGATATCGTTCATGGACGAAGCCTCTACTTCGGCCTCTTCACGTCTTCTTCTTCCTACCCTCATGGTTATTCAATTAGTGGTTTGACTTGTTAAGAATTTCCAAGAAACTCAAGCTCTGCTCCTGCAAACGTTCTGCAAAACGATCCACTTTTCTCACAAACAACTGATATCCAACGAAAGCAATGATACCTACCAACAGCCCTGCGAAACTCGTTACCATCTTAATGTAAAGACCTTCGGAGATGGCACCAATTTCCAAGCCATTCGTTTGGGCAATCGTATAAAAAATGTTGATTACACCCCAAATCGTTCCTACAAAACCCAACATCGGTGCAATCCTCGCTACCAAACTCAAATAACCCAAATTGCCTTCCATCGCACTCATCTCAACATTGGCTCTGGTCTCCATCGCACTTTCGATTTCTCTCATATTACTACCCAAAAAATTCAATCCCGTAGCCATCACCTGGCCTTGAGCAGTATTCATTCGTTGACAATGGGCCAAAGCTGAATCCATGCGATTCTCTTTCAAATTGTCTTTGATTACACCCATCAAATTGTGGTCAATTTTGGTGCGATTGCTGATGTAGATGTATCTCTCAATGATAAAATAAATGGCAAGGAGAAGACAAAGTCCCAAAAAGATCATCACCACACCTCCTTTGGTCATGATTTCAAGAACTGGAGCGGAAACGTGCTCTGTAGCGACTGCGGCCGTTTTGCCGGCGGCGGAATCTTGGGGCACTGAGCCCTGAAGCAATGTAAGTGCTAACGATAACATATGATGCGAAGTAAAACTGATTTAGACAACTATAACGTTGGAGAACCCTAAAAATTATCCCCAAGGAACAAACGCTTATTTTAGGTTTGTAGCGCCACCACTCAAAACGAACTTGGTGACATCCCCACTCTCCTGGTCGATAGGCTTCACACGCGACTTCTCAACCACAGTGGTTTCGCCCGATAACGTATAACTGTAAGGCAAATAAACTGCGCAGCAATGTGGCATGCCAATGACCGACATATCCTCTTGGGTAAGGAATCCAATTTTGTAGACACCCTCCGACATTTCAACAACCACGGGCTTGGTAAACTTTTTGTTTTCGCCCATGAAAGCCTCTGTCATGTCTTTGGTAGTACCAAAAATGAAATTTAACCCAGGCGCCTTTTCAATGATTCCCTCAAAAAAGCCCAAAATTTGTTGCGCTATTACACCCTTGGTAATTGCACCCACAACGGTAATTGCCGCCAATACTGCAATCGCATACAAAATGAAAGCACCAAAAGAGAGCTGATCAATGTATAAATATGAACCGATGCCTCTTAGAATCCAAGACAAAATTCCAATGGTAATCGCCACAGGAAGCACCACCAAAAGCCCACGTAAAAAATAACTAATAAACAACTGCATGGGGGTTTTCATGCGAGCTTTGATCAAATGATCGAAGGGATTGAAATCATCACGCGACATATTGTTTTGTTTTTATTATCATTTACGATAGTAACTGCATCAAATCCATCCCAATGTCTGTGCGATGAAATTTGCCTGCAAACCGAACTTCATCGGCCAATTTTCTTGAGCGATCCAAGGCCGAGGGAATATCTGCACCCAACGACGTAACCGCAATGACTCTTCCGCCGTTGGTTTGTATTTCCTCGCCCACTCGCTTGGTGCCAGCCTGAAATAACCATTGGTCCTCGCCTAAATTGCTTGGAAACGCAATGGCCTTTCCTTTTTCGATATCTCCTGGATAACCACCAGAAACCAAAAAAATCGTAGCCGCGGTTCTATCATCCAATGCGATTTCGATTTGATTGAGCTTTTCATCCGCAATCGCTTCCAACAAATCCAACATCGATGTCTTCAACCTGGGAAAAATTGCCTCCGTTTCCGGATCTCCCATTCTCACATTGTATTCAATCACAAAAGGTTCACCACCCACATTCATTAGTCCTACAAACAAAAATCCCTTGTATGGATGTCCTTCAGAAACCAATCCATCGTAGGTTGGCTTCAGAATCCTATCGACAACCTTTTTCATAAACGCCTCATTGGCAAAAGGTACCGGTGAAATTGCACCCATGCCCCCCGTATTGGGTCCCTCATCGTTGTCAAATATGCGCTTATAGTCCTTCGCCGATGCCAATACCTTCCAGTCTTTTCCATCGCTCACTCCAAAAACGCTCAATTCAATGCCTTTCAAAAACTCCTCTATTACAACCACCTCGCCTGCTTTGCCAAACTTGCTGCCATCCGTCATTTCCCTTAGGGTTGCGCATGCTTCTTCGAATGATGAAGTAATAATCACGCCCTTGCCCGCTGCCAAACCATCGGCCTTTAACACATATGGAGGCTCCAACGTTTTCATGAATTCCGCCGCCGCATCCAAATCTGTCAACTGAAACGACTGGTATCTCGCCGTTGGAATATTATGTCGACCCATGAAGGCCTTAGAAAAATCTTTCGACCCTTCCAATTGCGCGCACCAAGTGCTTGGTCCGGCCACAATCATCTTTAACCCATCTGCCAACGCTTGGGTTTCAATGTAATCCGTAATTCCCGCAACCAAGGGATCCTCATTGCCCGGAATAATGAGGTTGATTTGATTTTCTTTGCAAAAGCCATACACCTGTGATACATCCGTTGGATTCAACGCCACATTGGTCCCATATTGGGCAGTCCCCGCATTCCCCGGCGCAATAAACAAACGATTTAGCCTCTCACTTTCGCACACTTTCATGGCAAAAGCATGCTCACGTCCACCAGATCCTAAAAGTAAAACATTCACAAAACAAAGATACCCAATTCAAGGAAATCAGCCACCTTCAGCGTCCATCAAAACACTGAGAATTACCCACAATTACCGCAATCGCAAGGCCGAAGCAACCGCAACAACAGCCGTTTCGGTGCGAAGAATTTGCTTGCCGAGATCCAATGACTTCCAGCCCATACGTTGAGCCATTTCCATCTCCTTGACAGAAAAATCGCCCTCTGGCCCAATCATAATGGCACTTGGCAAACGCAACGAGGTCATATCAGACTTTTCACTTTCACCGCAATAGGCAATATATTTCGAATTCCACTGCTTGAATAATTCCACCGTTTCTTTAAATGTACGGACTTCAATTTTTGGCATCCAAGCGCCGTGACTTTGTTTCATCGCAGACAAAGCGACTTTCTTCATTCGCTCAATATTCACCTTACCGCGCTCACCATGATCGCTCTGAAAAAATGTAAGGCTTGTTGCACCCAACTCGGTAATTTTCTCACAGGCCCATTCCATTCTATCACCCGCCTTTAAGATGGCCATCAGTAGGTGAAGTTCCGCCGGTCTCTCTACAGCGATTGTTTCTGTGATTCTGGCTTGAAATCCGGTCTTGTTTGCACTTTCAATGACTCCCCGCATCTGCATGCCCAAGCCATCGGTGAAATGAATTTCATCGCCAATGGAATATCGAAGTACCTGAATGGCGTGCTTGGATTCTACCTCGTCGAAAAAAGCCAATCCATTTTCAATTTTATTGCAGTAAAAGGTGAAGTGGCCTGGCATAATTATTTATTAGAAAATCACTTGAATTAAATTTTATTCCAAGTCGTTCCCTCTTTTCCGTCTTTGATTTCGAAACCTTTGTCTTTCAACGCATCCCGAATCTGGTCACTCAATGCCCAGTTTTTATCTGTTTTTGCCTTACCCCTCAGTTCCAATAGGATCGACATGGCATCCTCGAGTCCAGAATTATCAGCACCGTCTTCGGCCTTCATGCCCAAAACACCTCCACAATAATCATGAATGATTGATTGAATTGACATTTTGGTTGCTTCGGTGATGCTATCCTTGCCGTCATTGACAACATTAATTCGTCTGGCCAATTCAAACAAATGAGCAATTGCTTGTGGCGTATTTAGGTCGTCGTTCAGACTTTCTTGTATCCCTAATACAATATCCTCAACGTTACAGGTGGCATCCGCACTCACTGTTTGCAGGCCATCCACCAATTTAAACGCCGATTGCATTCTTTGCCAGCCCTTTTGGGCCGCGAGCAAAGCATCGTTACTGAAATCCAAGGTACCGCGGTAATGTGCTTGCAAAACAAAGAAGCGCAAGGTCATTGGACTATACGCCTGGGCCAAAAGGGGGTTTTCGCCTGAAAAAAGTTGCTCCACCATGATGCCATTGCCCAAACTCTTGGCCATTTTCTGACCGTTGATGGTAATCATGTTGTGGTGGATCCAAAATTTGGCTGGGCTGTGGTTGTGCGCAGCAGTACTTTGTGCAATTTCACATTCGTGATGTGGAAACAGCAAATCCATTCCCCCACCGTGAATATCAAATTGTTCTCCCAAATACCGGGCGCTCATCGCACTACATTCTATGTGCCAACCGGGAAAACCCTTGCCCCAAGGACTGCTCCACTGCATAATATGTTCCGCTGATGCCCGCTTCCACAAGGCAAAATCGTTGGGATTTCGTTTTTCGTCTTGGCCTTCCAAAGAACGACTTTGATTGCCCGCACCCGCCTGCAAATCTTCCAAAACCCGACCGCTCAACACACCGTAATGCTGATGTGTATTGTAGGCCATCACATCAAAATAGACAGACCCATTTACCTCATAAGCCAATCCTTTTTCGATGATGTTTTGAATCATTTCAATCTGCTCGATGATATGACCCGTAGCCCGCGGCTCAATACTCGGCTTCATAACATTCATGCGATCCATTACCGAATTGTAGGCATCAGTATAAGCTTGGGCGACTTCCATCGGCTCCAATTGCTCCACCTTGGCCTGCTTGGCAAGTTTGTCTTCACCCTCATCTGCATCGCCAACCAAATGACCTACATCTGTGATATTCCTAACAAAACGAACTTTGTAGCCTTGCAAAATGAGATATCTGCGCAGCACATCAAATACAATCGGACCCCTAACATGACCCAAATGCGGCGGTCCATAAACCGTAGGTCCACAGACATATATGCCCACATGTTTCGGGGAAATCGATTCAAATGTTTCCAGCTTTCTGCTTAGGGTGTTATATATCCGCATTGTATTCAATGTTAATGTTATTGTTATTCTAATTTGGCAATTTTTTTCCTGTTAACGAGCAGAATACATGGATGAATAATAATCAGCATATGCCCCAGAGGTAACGCGTTCAAGCCACTCATTGTTCTCTAAATACCAATCGATGGTTTTATCAAAACCTTGGTCAAAAGCCACACTCGGCGACCAGCCCAATTCATTTTCCAACTTGCTCGCATCAATCGCATAACGGAAATCATGGCCTTTTCTATCGGTAACGTAAGTAATCAACTTGGCTGATTCGCCCGATTCACGACCCAATTTACGGTCCATGATCTCGCACAATTTGTGAACCAAATCTATGTTCTTCCATTCGTTATTCCCGCCGATGTTGTAGGTTTCGCCATTTTTTCCATGGAAATAGATGGTCTCAATCGCACGCGCATGATCCTCCACCCACAACCAATCGCGAATGTTATCGCCTTTGCCATACACCGGCAGTGGTTTGTTGTTGGTAATGTTGTGAATCATCAAAGGAATCAACTTTTCTGGAAATTGATGACTGCCATAATTGTTAGAACAATTGCTAATGACCATGGGCAACTTAAAAGTCTCATGGTAGGCCCTAACAAAATGGTCTGAACTCGCTTTCGACGCGCTATAAGGGGAGTTAGGATCGTAAGGTGTTTCCTCCGTGAATTTGCCTTCATCGCCCAATGTTCCATAAACCTCGTCCGTGCTCACATGATAGAATCTACCCGTTTCGGTATCGCCATGAGCCTTAAATGCATTTAACAACACAACCGTACCCACCACATTTGTCATGACAAAATCAATGGGGTTTGTAATACTGCGATCCACGTGACTCTCCGCCGCCAAATGGATTACGCCATGAATCCTGCGCGATGTAAACAACGCCTCAACTGCCTCTTTATCAGTAATATCCATGCGAACAAACTCATAGTTTGGTGCGTTTTCGACATCCTTCAGATTCTCTAAATTCCCAGCATAGGTCAGTACGTCTAGGTTGATGATATGCAAATCAGGATGATTTTGGACGAACCGCCTAACGACATGGCTGCCAATAAAACCTGCTCCGCCAGTGATGATGATATTCTTTTTGCTCATAAAGATTCAAAATTACTATGTTCGATGCGCTGTTTGAGAGAAAAATTTGTGTTACTCCGCTTTAACTGATTTAATAACAACCCGAAGAGGGGCATACGATGGAACACCAATTCTTCCGCGATTTCCATAACCATTGGACGAGGTTACCAAAAACTCGCCTTCCTCACCTTCGGCCAAATAAAAGGGCAAAATATTCAAACACCTCACATCATAAATGGCCAACGCAGATTCAAAAGGATCAGTGTCTAACTTCTCCGCCCTATACAGCCGGCCTTCCATGGATGAGTTCACAAGCAGAGTACCGTCGATATTGTATACTTCACAATGAAAAGTAGCCGCTTTCGCACCTTTCAAATAGGGTGCATTTTCCAATCTGCGTTGCGCTGTATCGTAACCCCCATCTTTCTGTTTGATGCGATATTTGATCATTTTGGTTGAATCTAGTAACCAACCACCCTCAGAAAGGCCTTTCACCGCATTTTTTGATGCGTAATCATCGATCATTTTGTTCTCCGCCATGATTCGATTCAAGAATTTTTGATTTCGGTAAGCATCATAATCCTCGGCCGTCAAAACGCGATCCACTTGAATGATAAAACGGGCTTCTTGACCCGATTCCAGCAAACCAATCAACGGCGATCCACCAATTTTCTGCTTCAAACTGTCCGTGCTGATTTTGACTTCCATTTTTGTACCCGAACCCATCATCATCAAGGCTTCCAAAAGTTCATTTTTGGCCACCAATGGATAGGGCAGTTCTTCCAAGGTATCGGATAAAAAACTGTTTTCTAATGTATCTCCTTTCGGTCCAATCAACATGTGATTCAACAACATAAAGTGATGCGGGCCGTAGGGCTTTTTCAGCGCATCGCCTTCCAAAAAACGATACACCAAACCCTTGTCACTGGTTTTAAACCCGCCATTACAACCCACAGCCAAAAGCAATGGCAGACAAATCAATCCAATCCAAAATTTCTTTTTCATTTTGATTTTTTATGCAACGTTAAATCGCTTGTAATTCCTTTTTATACAACTGAATGGAAGCCTTAAACTTAGCAACCGTTTCCTCCAGCGTGTCTGTACTTTGTCCACCCGCAGCATTCCGATGACCGCCGCCATCAAAATATTTGCCCGCAAATTCATTGGCCGGAAAAGTCCCCTTGCTACGAAAACTCATTTTTACCCTTTCTGTTCTGTCAATGATCAATACGCTCAATACGATATCTTTCAGCCCCAACCCAAAATTCACCAAACCCTCTGTATCGCCCGTTTGAACGTGAAACTGTCGCAGTTCATCTCTGTCCAAATAGATCAAAGCCGTTCTGCATTCGGGAATAATTTCTAGCTTCTTATAAAAACAATAGCCCCATAATTTGGTGCGATCCAAGGTAAATACATCATAAATATTGGCGTGTATTTCCAAATGATCGGCGCCACATTCCATCAAATCCGCCGCCAATCTCAAAGTAAAAGGCTTGGTATTGTTGTGCTGAAAATTGCCGGTATCCGTCATCAAGCCAGTATAGAGACACGTGGCGATTTCTTCGCTTACGAACCCTTTGCCAAATTCCTCCTTTATCCACAAATAAATCAGCTCACAAGTACTCGATGCTTCGTGATTCCAATAGGTAAATTCCGAAAAAGTATCAGGTTCCAAGTGATGGTCTATCATTACTTTGGATGCCTTAGATTCACGCACTAAATCACCCAACTGATTGATGCGAGACAAACGATTGAAATCCAAACAAAAAATCAAATCTGCCGCAGCAACCTTTTGAGCAACCGACTGAGGATTCACCTCAAAATCCATCACCTCCGCGTTACCCGGCAACCAAAACAAATTTTCTGCATAATCTGTGGGGGTACAAACCACTACATCATCAACAAATTCTTTTAGAAATGCACAAAGACCTAGGGTAGAACCCATTGCATCGCCATCAGGTTTATGGTGTGTGGTAATGACAACAGAATGGTATTTTCTGTCCTTGATGTTTTGAACCAATTCGGAAGTATTGTTGATTAACATGGAATAGTACAAAAATACGCCAAACAGAAGGTATTTTTGCCAATCAATGGGTTCTGAACACTACCAATTAATAATTCTGCCAAATGGCTTGCGCGTGGTGCACCAACGTGTGAAGGGGACCCAGTTGGTTCATGCCGGTTTCACCATTCAGGCGGGTAGTAAAAACGATGGACAAAGTCCCGGCCTTGCCCACTGCTTGGAACACATGCTCTTCAAAGGCACCACACACCGAAAGACCATTCACGTATTGAATCACCTAGAAGTGGTAGGGGGTGAGCTAAACGCCTATACAACCAAGGAGTTAACAACAATTTACGGGACAACACAATCCAAACATCTATCCCGACTTACCGATATCTTGTGCGATGTTGTTTTTCGATCCACCTTTCCCGAAGCCGAGTTGGAAAAAGAGAAAAAGGTCATCGTAGATGAAATCAATATGTACCTCGATACGCCTGAGGAGAACATCTTCGACGAATTTCAAGAGCGCATCTTTGAAGGCCATCCCCTGGCTCACAATATTTTGGGGACCGAAGAATCGGTAAATAAAATTTCCCAATCCGATCTCAAGCACTTCGTAAACACCCATTACCGCTTCGAGAATATGGTTTTTGCTGTGGTTGGAAATGTTTCAATTGAAAGAGTGCTCTTGGCCTTACAAAGATTCCTACCCCAAGCACAAGAAATAGAATCACCAGGAATTATTCTTGCCAATAGCGCGTTTCAACCACTCAAACCTTTTCATGAGATCAAAAAGACCGACTTCAACCAAGCCTATGCAATTATTGGAAGTTTGGCCTATGAAATCGATCATCCAAATCGCTGGAAATTGTTGTTGGTAAACAACTTTTTTGGCGGCCCGGTCCTAAACAGTAGATTAAACCTCGCCATCCGCGAAAAATATGGGTACACATACAATGTGGAAAGCGGATACAGCGCCTTTGCTGAAACCGGATTATTTCATTGTTTCGTAGGAAGCGAACCCAAGTACATTGAGCGTTCCGTTGAATTGATTTTTAAGGAATTGAAAAAACTACGCACCCAATCGCTTGGCACCCTGCAGCTGTCTCGAGCCAAAAATCAATATGCCGGTCAGCTCATCCTTTCCAACGAAAATCGCAGCGGCTTGATGATGCACCTCGGTCAAAGCGTACTCAGAAAAGGAAAAGCAAACTCCATAGAACACGCCATCGAATCAATCAGAAAAGTCACCGTTACCGACGTGCTAGAAGTCGCAAACGAACTAATGACTGAAGAAAACTTTAGTCGTTTGTATTACGTTCCCCAAGACTAATTTTATTCATTTCATTCCGCCACATCTGCCATCCTTTGAAAGCAAGTGGTATGTAAATCAAGTATAATATGGCTGTGACGTAATTGTGGTTGAGCCAATACACAGGAACATAAATTAAATCAACCAGTATCCACAAAATCCAGTTCTGAATCCACTTTTTCGCCTGCATATACAACGCCAACAAGCTCAAAAATAAGAGCATCGCATCCAAATAGACAAACCTTGGTGGGGCGATATTCGGCAGAGCAGAACGACCCAAAATGCTGCCAATTCCCATGAAAAAATCATCTGATAAAAGGGCAGAAATTACAGTGGCAAACAATCCTGAACGTACGAAGTAAACCCAAAATGGATACATACAAAGTGCAAGTAGCAACACACGGAGAATGGATTTTTGAGGACCCACACTGGGGTTTAATAACTCTCCTATGATAGTTTTTTTTCGCCATTGTATCCATCCGTAGCATTGAAAAGCGACAAATAGAACATTGAGCATGGCGTCAGAATAAAGGCCACTGAGAAGGAAAACCCAAGCATAAATGAGAGAACCCAAGATCGCCACGGGCCAATTCCATAAGCTATTCTTGGCAGCGAGCACCACGCACCAAAACGACAACATTGCGGCAATCCATTCGGCTGCATGCATTTGTTGGATTCCACGCCACAGCAAATTTCCAAATCCCCCTTGTACGGAAATCTCCAAAAAGATTGGTATTTGAAATACAGTGAGTACAGGGCAAATCAACATCCGTCGTTTTTTTTGAACGATTCAAAAGTACGATACGAAAATCCGTTTCAACAATGCGGTTGAAAAGCAATCGCGATTCAACTAACTTTGTTATCATAAACAACTAAAAATAAGCCCATGTTCGAATTACCTGCTTTGCCCTACGCTCACAATGCTTTGGAGCCACACATTGACGAAAAAACCATGGAAATTCACCACGGCAAACACCATCAAGCCTATGTAAACAACCTCAACAACGCCGTAAAAGGCACTGCTTATGATGGTGTTTCTTTGATTGATTTGGTTCACAATATCTCTAAATACAGCCCTGCCATTCGCAACAACGGTGGCGGACATTGGAATCACAGTTTCTTTTGGAGAATTATGGGTCCCAATGCCGGCGGTCAACCTACAGGAGCCCTGATGGATGCCATTGTGGCTTCCTTCGGTTCATTCGATGCAATGAAGGAGCAATTCAATAGTGCTGCAACAACGCGTTTTGGCAGCGGTTGGGCCTGGTTAATCGTTCATGACCACAAATTGGCGATTACCTCTACACCAAACCAAGACAACCCACTGATGGATATTGCCGAAGTAAAAGGAACACCCATTTTAGGATTGGATGTATGGGAA
>CAZZKP010000053.1:0-12761 GCA_964654675.1 uncultured Bifidobacterium sp.
AACACGGACAAGAAAGCCTTCAATGAAGGGCGCATCACAGCGGCACCCCTTTCATCGCTTCTACCATCTTTTTCAACTGTTCGATATCTAGCTCTCCGTCTGCATTTCTCGACGATGTATGTATCTCCTGAAAACCCAGATCGCGGTAATGAAATGTGTTTTCCGGCCGTATGCCACCCCCCGGTAAAATATCGATCTTCTGGGCATGCCATTTCAACATTTTCAGCGTTTCCATTTTCATCGATCCCCAACCGGTAAGCACCCGATCAAATCCACAGGCCTCCGCCTCATCGATTGCATTAAACGGTGTAGAAATTTCATCAAACGCACGGTGCAAAACCGCCTCCATCCCCAGAGAATGGGCAATATCGCAGCAGATTTTACAGAACACCCGATCCAAGATCCAACGACCGGATTTCTTTTCCAAAGCGCCAAAAACGACCCCCTGATATCCCAATTTGGCGATGCGCGCGATGGCTTCCATCATCCATTTTTTTTCCTTTTTACTGTAAGCGAAGTCGCCCCCTCGCTCCCTCACCATCACAACGGCGGGGATTCTCAAGCCCCTCAATTGAGCGTGGTCTGAGGCGGATTGTGGACTCATTCGTTGCAAGTCTTCCCACAGTGGTGTAATACCTCCTTTGTCGTAATCACGACAAAGTTCAAGGCGGGCGCAGCCCGCCGCCTCTGCCGCGTAGGCGTCATCCACTGAGAATACGCAAACTTCAACCCCTTTCATCGCACCCCGATTTCATCCATGAAAATATAACCACTGCCGTTGTACGGGTGGCCCAAATGTCCTTCCGGCAACTTCCCATACTTATCAGCCTCAATTTTGATGTACCGCGCCTTGATCGGCTTCACCGCGGCTTTGCCATCGGTGTGTTGAATGACCACCGGATCAATCAACGTTTCGTTGTTCTGCCAATCGTCTTTGAACGCCAATGCTTGCGGCCATTCTGTATACTTCACTCCGTCGGTGGAAGACCACACCCGCATCGACCGTGGCATCAAAATCCAAGCCCGGGAATCTTGCAAAAACCTTGCGTTTACCTCACTCACAGACCTTACAGAGCCCATGTCAATCACCGCCGAGAAATCCTGATCATAAAAGCCCATCCAACCGCCTGCGCGCCATTCCTTTGAGCCCTGAATCTCGTCCACCAGCGCGCCGGCTCCGCCGGCGCTATACTGTGCATGAGGAATCACCCCCTCGCCCAACTGAACCTTGAAATCATTTTCCTTCTTATTAAACTCCCCCGCAGCCCAATCGCTCTGTCCTACCGTAACCGAACCCGGCCCTTCACCCTTGCCTCCCGCCGGATTCGACCCCGGCAATCCGCCATACACCAATGCATTTTTTAACCTCGCAGCCACATAAGCATCGTATGCCACCACCAATTGATAATATTTCCGACCGTCGTCTTTCACCTCCATGTCAGTCGCATCAACCGTGATAAACTCCATCGCACCTGGCTCCACCTTCAACGCCGAATGAACCTCAACACCCGCCAACGAGCCCTTCACCCTTCCCCGCTTTAATGGCTTTCCCTTTTTGTCCAATGCCTCACGCTCCGTATTCGCCACCCCAATCTCTAATATCCCTTGCGCGTTCTTGGGAACAGAAACCTGAATTGCCAAACTATCCTTGAACGTGCGCTCGCCCTGTATCACCGGAACCGACACAAACTCTGTTACCATCGATTGCTTGGGCGTCTTCAATAACAATTTCTCGCGATCCGCTTCCTCAACCTGACCAAATACTATCCCGTCGCCCTGCATCAATTGCTGATGCGATACCGTTAACTCCGCGGCCGTGAATACCTTCCGCATATTGCGCATCTCCAATTCCCGCTGCTGCTTCATCTCCTCCAACGCCGCTTTTCTCTGTACCAAAGTCCCTTTCATGTCATTGATCGATGGCAAAGCGGGCAAATCCGATGCCTTGGGCATTTCCATCTGATGCGCCGCCCAGGGCTTGTCGTTCCGTGAAAAAAGGCTGAACTGGTTTGAGATAAGGCCCTTAGACGACGTTTTCGCCTCATTCCCTTGCATCCCATCAGGAAACATCAATGGCTCCGCGGTTTTTTCTGCCGTATTTAAACTCCCCCGAGTGATATAAAAAGGCGTCTTTCCCTCTCGCTGAATTTCAATCTCATAAAATTGTGGCAACCCTGTAGCATAGACATTGCTGCCCGGACAAACCGAATAAATCCCCATCGCACTCATCACATACCAAGCACTCATCTGTCCGCAATCCTCATTCCCAATCAGTCCATCCGGACTGTCTTGATAGAATGTCTTACAAATCCTATCCACGATGGCCTGCGCCTTCTCCGGCTTTCCGCAGTAGTTGTACAAATATGCCATGTGATGACTTGGCTCGTTACCATGGGCGTACTGACCGATCAGCCCTGAAATATCCGCCTGATCTCTGCCCGTGGTGCGTGAATCCGTTCCAAACAAGGAATCCAAATGATTCTCCGTGGCCTTCACACCGCCCAATTTATCCATCATCCCAATGATATCGTGGGGCACATACATCGAATATTGCCATGCATTTGCCTCAGTAAAATGGTTGTTCACCTCCTTTGGATCAAAGGGCGTAAGCCATCCCCCATTCACGCGAGGGCGCATGAAACCCGTTTTCTCATCAAATAAATTCTTCCAGCGCTCACTTCGGGCATAGTAGGTTTTGGCAACATCATCTTTGCTCATCACATAAGCCACCCGGCCGATGCACCAATCGTCGTACGCATATTCCAACAACTTCGACACACTTTCCGCGGTATTTTCGATACCCATGTAACCGAGTTGCCTTCCCCTTGAATCCAAAAATGCAGTGTCCTTCAATTTTGAACTATGCATCATGGCTTCCAAAGCCAAAGCATAATCAAAGGGATAAACCGTCTTCCCATTGATATCTTTTTTCACCCCAATTTCCTTCAGAATCACATCGGCAATTACACTGACACTGTGATAGCCAATCATACACTCCGTCTCACAACTACCCAACTCCCACACTGGCAATTTCCCGCCCTGCTGATACTGCAAAAGAAAACTGCGAACAAAATCCACCGTACGATCCGGGTCGATAATACTCAACAAAGGATGCAGTGCCCGATACGTATCCCAAAGCGAAAAAACTGAATACACTTTGTGATGAGAATCAGTACTCACCCGAACTACATTGGCTGCAATTTCACCCACCCGATGCACTTGCTGGTCGCGTCCTCGATACCTTCCATCTACGTCACTTGCCAAACTGGGGTGAATCATGCAATGATAGAGTGCCGTATAAAACTTGCGTTTTTCGATGTCTGTCTTCACCGATTCTGCCCTCACCCGAAACGTCTGCGCCTCGTAATCACTGGTCACTTGAATCTTGCTCAACTCCTCGTTCCAGGCCTGCTTTGCCATGGCCCGATAGTCGTTAAAACTCTTATCTCCCATCATCTCCGCATTCAAATTGGCCATAGCCCCGGCTTCGCTGGTAAATGAAATTCCTACCTTGGCAACGATTTCGCAGAGATGACCCTCCCCAAATTGGGTTGTTTTTGTCGATGCCTTGCCCGATCCTGAATTGGCATCAGAATAGCCCATATCAAATTCGACCACCATTTTCCGACCGTCTTGGGCGGTGATGATGCGAGAAATGTCCTGCGAAAATTCAATCACAAAAAACACCCACTGGTTATTGGCCCAACCTTTACTCTGTCGCCACCCACCAATGCGGTGCTGATCCAACTGCTCCATGCGATGCGAAATCACATAATCGCGGTGATTCAGATCAATCAAAACTTTGGCGGTAAACTTTGTTTGTCCGAGCGACTGATAGTAAGTATATCGATGTAAGCCTACGTGGGGAGTCACTGTAAGTTCAGCCTTCACCTCATGGGCAGGCAAATACACGGAATAGTAACCTGCTTCAGCGACTTCGGTGCTATGGCTAAAATTGCTTCGGTAGTAGTAAGGATTGAAGGATGGCATGATGGCTCTCGGCCCGCCAATCGGCATCATCAACACATCGCCATAATCGCTTACGCCGGTACCACTCAAATGGGTATGCGAAAATCCATAAATAAAACTGTCGTCGTAATGGTACCCGCCACATCCATCCCAACTGTCATCGATGCGGGTATCAGGGCTCAACTGAACCATGCCAAAGGGCGATGCCGCACCGGGAAACGTGTGTCCATGTCCGCCCGTGCCCACAAAAGGATTCACATACGCCGAAAGGTTGCTTGACGATGAATTGGTCTGTGGGGTCTGATTTGCGCGAGGCGAGGACATTGCCTGGTCTCCGTTGGGTGCTGTTTTTGATGTCTGCGCCGAAATGGGAAACAGAATCCCAAAAGACAAGAGGCAAGCGAGAAGGGAAGGACGCCAAGACTGCGCAACAGTTTGCAGGCCACTGCGATGGTTTAGAATTGTAAAATTCATAAAAAGCGAATATAACACAGGAAGGGTATCTCCGTGGTATTTGGCACAAAAAAAGGGAGGCCGCGCTGCGCGCGGCCCCCCTCAACAACTTAAATTAAAACAGATTATTACTTGACAACAACGCCCACAACTACACGACGGTCCAAGTTATTGGTTCCAGTGTAGGCAGGTTGCGCCGTTACAATTTGAATTTTCGCCGCTGGAACACCCAAAGAATTCGACATGAAATTCTTTACCGCATTGGCACGACGCTCACGCAATTTTGCATTGGCCGCTTCAGAACCGGTCTTATCGGCAGAAGCATAAACCACAATGTTAAAGTCGTAAGACGTTGCACTGCGATCAGCACCCACTTTCCAACGATACAATTCTTGCATGCCATCATTGGTCAACTGAGAAGAATTCAACGCAAAAAATACCGTGGTCACATTGCTTCGCTCGAATTCCGCTTTGCTCTCTTTTTCCAACGCTTCAACCGCTTCCAACTTCGCTTCCAACGCGGCAATCTCCGCCTTAGATTTGGTTAAATCCGCATCAATTGCAGCCACCTTTACTTTGGTCTCTTCCACCGCTTTTCCGATGCCGCCATCGCCCTTATCCAACTTCATGTTGTTCTCATCGATCAACAATTTGGTTTGATCCGCTACGAAGCCACTCAATTTAGATTTCTGGTAAGCGTCTTTCGAACTGATACCGCAGCCAGTGGTTCCCACCAACAACGCAGCCATTACGCCGCCGATAAATACAATACGTTTCATAATTTTCTACAAATTTACAGAGGTTCAAAGCCCCATTTATCAAAAACTATTCCACATAATTATCAAAAACTAGCAGTCCGTCCGTGAAAAATCGACATTCGTCGTTTTGCAACCCTACACGCCCTTTGATTTCAGCATATCCAAGGCCACGTCTACGATCATATCCTCCTGACCGCCCACCATTTTTCGCTTGCCCAACTCCTCCAGTATGCTACGCGTATCAATTCCATATCGCGCGGAAGCCCTTTCGGCATGCAACAAAAAGCTCGAATAAACACCCGCATAACCCAAACTCAAGGTTTCGCGATCTACACGCACCGGTCGCACCTGCAACGGACGAATCAAATCATCTGCCGCGTCCATCAAAGCATACAAATCACTGTGATGAGCCACACCCATGCGATTCAACACCGCAATCAAAACCTCCAAAGGCGCATTTCCAGCCCCCGCACCCATTCCCGCCAAAGAAGCATCCAAACGCGTTGCGCCATGTTCAAAAGCAACAAGGGTATTCGCAACACCCAAACTCAAGTTGTGATGGCAGTGTATCCCAATTTCCGTCTCCGGCTTAAGAACATCCTTGAAAGCCTTCATCCGGTCGGCGACATCGTTCATGAGCAACGCCCCAGCACTATCAGTCACATACACGCAATCTGCCCCATAACTTTCCATCAAAACCGCTTGCTCTGCCAACTTTTTGGGTTCATTCATGTGCGCCATCATCAAGAATCCACCGACGTCCATTCCCAGTTTTTTTGCGGCTTCGATGTGTTGCGCTGCGATATCCGCCTCTGTACAATGCGTTGCGATTCTCACACTCTCAACACCCAAATCCCTGGCGCGTTTTAAATCCTCAATGGTTCCGATACCCGGCAGAAGTAAGGTCGTTAGCCTCGCATGCTTTAACTGACCCGCGATACCTTCCAACCACTCCCAATCCGTGTGAGCACCAAAACCATAGTTAAAACTCGCACCCGCCAAACCATCGCCATGCGCAATTTCAATGGCATCCACTTTTGCAGCATCCAAGGCCAACGCAATTTCTGTCATTTTGGCCTTGCTGTATTGATGCTTTATGGCGTGCTGCCCATCCCGCAACGTAACATCCTGAATATAAACCTTTCTCATGCGATATCTCCTTTCTGATTGGCCGCCATTTTCTCCGCCGTAGCCAGCGCAGCACTTGTCATTATGTCCAAATTCCCCGCGTATTCCGGCAAGTAATGACCCGCACCACGGACTTGCAACATCACCGTAGTTTTTAATCCACTCACCTTGCCCAACCCCTCAATAAATACGGAGTGTTCAGGCGAAATCACCTCAAATTGCACTTCTTGATGCA
The DNA here is from genome assembly GCA_964654675.1 of uncultured Bifidobacterium sp. Taxonomy (GTDB): domain Bacteria; phylum Bacteroidota; class Bacteroidia; order NS11-12g; family UBA955; genus UBA955. Next base: position 6,544 of record CAZZKP010000053.1, read on the forward strand.
ATTGATATCCCGGTACATATTGCTGCACTTCGGCCACCATCGCAGCGATGCTCTGTTCGATGGCTTTCGTATCGGCCAAATCACTCAAAGTAAACACCGTATCGCGCATCACCAATGGCGGTTCCGCAGGATTCAAAATAATGATCGCCTTTCCTTTGGTTGCACCACCCACCTGTTCAATGGCATGGGCTGTGGTCTCCGTAAATTCGTCGATGTTGGCCCTCGTCCCTGGTCCCGCACTTTTTGATGCAATGCTGGCCACAATTTCGCCGTAATGCACTTTGGCAACGCGATTCACCGCCGCCACCATCGGGATCGTGGCTTGCCCGCCACAGGTAACCATATTCACATTTGGTACATCCGCCAAAGAATCGAAATTCACCGGAGGTACCATAAAAGGGCCAATCGCAGCTGGCGTTAAATCGATCACGCGCTTGCCTTCAAATGCTCTGATTTTATCATAATTATAGACATGCGCCTTGGCCGAAGTTGCATCAAACACAAATCCAATTTCCGGCCACAAAGGATGATTCAACAAACCATCGATTCCTTCATGGGTGGTTGCCACGCCCATTCGTTCTGCCCTCGCCAAGCCATCGCTGTTGGGATCGATACCCACAAAAACGCCCATTTCTAGGTATTTTGCGGTTCGCATGACCTTAATCATCAAATCGGTCCCGATATTTCCTGAGCCAATGATGGCTACTTTGATTTTCCCCATTTTATCTAACGCTTATTGATCTCCAAACTCCAATTTTCGTCTGGATTGGTTATTCAAAAGTAAACGAAACGGTGCCAAACCCTTCAATGCTCGCAACGAAGGTGTCGCCGGCTTCGCCGGCGCACATCGGACCCAATGCCCCACTCAATACAATATCACCCGCCTTCAACGGCGTTCCCAAGTCAGCAAACGCCTGGGCCAGCCAAACCAACGCTTTCAATGGACTTCCCAAACAAGCCGCACCCACACCCTCAGAAACCAAGTCGCCATTTTTATGCAATTGCATTTTTACCGCCGCCAAATCCAACGGGTTCACATCCCGACGAACATCGCCCAATACGAAATGACTTGCACTGGCGTTATCGGCCACAGTATCTGTAATTCTAATGTCCCAATTCAACACGCGTGACCCCACGATTTCAATCGCTCCAACGACGTAATCGATTGCTTCCATTGCCGTTGCCTCAGAGATTTCTCCCACCAAATCGCGCTTCATCACAAAGGCGATTTCCGCTTCCGCCTTGGGTTGCAATATCCCAGATGTAAGTACACTGCCACCATTTTTCACCTCGGTATCGGCAAACAACAAACCAAAATCCGGCTGATCCACACCCAACTGCTTCTGCACCGCTGGGGATGTCAATCCGATTTTCAAACCCACCACACGTCCGCCCTGTGCAACCCTCAAATCATTGTTGATTTTTTGCACTGCATAGGCCGCGGCAATATCACTATCACCAATCAATTCTCTCACCGGAGCGCAGGGCAAACCCGATTCTTGAGCATTACGCAGCCGCGCAGCGGCTGCTTCAATCACTTCTTGCGAAATCATTCTTCAAAGGTAACACAACATTTTCATCCTAACTTTGCAACATCAGCAAACCCATGGCCAAAATCAAAGAAATTGCCCAATCACTTCACCAAGCGGCGCACCAAGCCAAACCCATCACACAAATTAGCTTGGAACAAAACCTATCGCTCCACCAAGCCTATGAAGTGCAAAAAGAACTCATCGACCTACGATTAAAAGAAGGCGAAACCCTCATCGGACTGAAAATGGGATTCACTTCCGAAGCCAAAATGCAACAAATGGGTGTCCACGACTTAATCTGGGGACGCCTTACCTCGTCGATGTTGATTCCAAACAACAACACCACAGCAAGAAATCAATACATCCACCCCCGCGTGGAACCCGAAATCTGCTTCAGAATTTCGAAAGATATCAACGGAGAACTCAACGAAACCGAAGTCATCCAATACGTGGATGCTGTAGCCGCTGCCATTGAAATCATTGATTCTAGGTACCAAAATTTCAAGTTTTCTCTGGAAGATGTGGTGGCCGACAACTGCTCTTCCATCGGTTTTGCCGTAGGAGATTGGATGCCGGTGCAAGAAAGCCTGAATGACTTGGAGATGACGCTCTTGATTGACGACAAAACGGTAGCCACCGGATCCTCAAACGACATCATGAACAACCCATGGAAAAGTCTCGCCGCCGCAACCCGTTTGGCTGCAAAATATGGCGAACCCATAAAAAAAGGCATGTATATCATGGCAGGCGCCGCAACCAATGCCGAATTTATTCAGGCCAATCAAACCGCAGCAGCGAGTGTTCAATCTTTGGGACATGTCTCCGTTTCGTTTAAATAATTCACGCTCAATTCCTATCTTTACCCCGTAGAAACTATGCTAACCGACATTGAAATTGCCCAACAAGCACAACTGAAGCGCATCGAAGCGATTGCCACAGACAACAACGTTGATCCAGAAATTTTAGAACAATACGGAAAATATAAGGCCAAAGTCGATTTCGTACCCAACCAGGCGCAAATCAGCCAAGGCAAATTAATCTTAGTAACCGCTACCACCCCCAACAAAAGTGGAAGTGGAAAAACAACAACATCGGTTGCACTGGCTCAAGGCCTAAACCACATCGGCAAAAAAGCCATCGTCGCTCTGCGCGAACCCTCACTCGGACCTTGTTTTGGAATGAAAGGTGGAGCGGCCGGCGGAGGTTATTCGCAAGTATTGCCCATGGAAGACATCAACTTGCACTTCACCGGCGATTTTCACGCAATCACCTCAGCCAACAATACCATTGCGGCACTACTCGACAACTACCACTATAACAACCAAGGCACCCCAAACGGGTTAAAGCGGATTTTGTGGCGCCGCGTAATGGACGTCAACGACCGCAGTTTGCGCATGATCAATTCTGGCATGGGCGGATCAGCCAATGGCATTCCAACCGAAACCGGTTTTGATATCACCCCAGCTTCTGAGATCATGGCGATATTATGTCTCAGCACGAGTTTGGAAGATTTGCGCAATCGCATCGACTCCATTTTGTTGGGTTATAAGTACGATGGCACGCCTTTTACCATGAAAGATTTGGGGGCAACAGGAGCCATTCTAATTCTGTTGAAAGACGCCATCAAGCCAAATTTGGTTCAAACCTTAGAAGGTGGAGCCGCTTTCGTTCACGGCGGACCCTTTGCGAACATCGCTCACGGTTGTAACAGTATTATGGCAACATGGGCTGCATTGCAATATGGCGAATACGCAGTTACCGAAGCGGGTTTTGGATCTGACTTGGGTGCTGAGAAATTCTTAAATATCAAGTGTAGAGCTGCCGGAATCACGCCAGCTGCTACCGTCTTGGTTACCACCACCCAGAGTTTGAAACTTCACGGTGGCTGTCCAGAAAAAGAAATCAAGTTGCCCAACAAAGAGGCCTTGGAAAAGGGATTGTTAAACTTGGAACGACATGTAAATAACCTCCAGCAATTCGGCCAAACCGTTGTTGTGGCGTTGAACCGCTTCCATTTTGATACCGAAGATGAGTTGCAAATGATTTCGGGATGGTGTTCAGCGCAAAATGCGCACTACGCCGAGAACCAAGGTTTTGCCAAAGGGGGCGAAGGCGCAGCTGATTTGGCGCGCAAGGTGGTTGAAATTGCAGAGAAATACCCAAGCAAACCCATCAATCACACCTACGAATTGACAGATTCTGTGGCTGATAAGTTGAACAAAATCGTTCAAAAGGTATATGGCGGAAACGCAGCAATCTTGTCTGAAGCAGCGAAGAAAAGCTTGAAGGAAATCGATGCATTGGGTGCCAACAATTGGCCCGTATGTATTGCCAAAACGCAGTTCTCATTCACAGACAATGCCAAACAAGTGGGCAGTGCAACCAACTTCAACATCACCATTCAAAAATTGATCGTGAATGCAGGTGCGCGATTTGTTGTCGCTGTAGCCGGCGACATCATGCGAATGCCTGGTCTTCCCAAGGAGCCCGCGGCGATGGGGATGGATGTGAAAGATGGTATTATTACCGGATTGAGTTAATATCGTTCCCGAAGCCAAAAAGCGACCCTCACCAGCAATATCAAGGCGGGGACTTCAATCAACGGACCGATAACACCAACAAAAGCCTGAGGACTGTTTAATCCAAAAACGCCAATGGCAACAGCAATGGCCAACTCAAAATTGTTTCCTGCCGCTGTGAACGCTATGGCTGTGGCTTTGTCGTAACTGCCCCCCATCCTCTTGCTTAAACCAAACCCCAACAAGAACATCACAGCAAAGTAGATCGTCATGGGCATGGCCACCAAAAGAACATCGCCCGGCAATTGAACAATTTGATCGCCTTTCAATGCAAACATCAAAACTATCGTAGCCAGCAGCGCAATCAATGTCATTTTTGAAACCCGAGGAATAAAGACCTCATTATACCATGCTTCACCCTTCCATTTTGTGCCCAACAATCGAGACAATCCACCCGCGATAAAAGGGATTCCCAAATAGATAAAGACGCTCTGTGCAATTTCACCCATCGTCACATCTACAATTGCGCCTTGATAGCCGAGCATCGGAGGCAAAACCGTAATAAACAGCCACGCATAAAAACTGTAAGCGAATACCTGAAATAGCGAATTTAATGCAACCAAACCCGCACCGTATTCCTTGTTCCCATCGGCCAAGTCATTCCAAACCAAAACCATCGCAATACATCGAGCCAACCCGATAAGGATCAAACCGACCATATAATCCGGTTGATTGGGCAAGAAAATCAAAGCCAGGACAAACATCAAAATAGGACCCACAATCCAGTTCAAGAGCAAACTCACGCCCAAGGTTTTCTTATCTCGAAACACCGTGGGTAAAAGCGAATAATTCACCTTCGCCAAAGGAGGATACATCATCAAAATCAGTCCAATCGCCAATGGAATATTGGTTGTGCCCACACTCATTGACTCAATTGCTTGCGCAAAGGCCGGCTGAAAATAGCCCAATGCAACGCCCAAACCCATGGCTAAGAAAATCCAAAGGGTGAGATACCGGTCTAAAAACGACAGTTTTTTCAAGTTTGATGCGATTTTCTATTCCGTCACTTTTTCCCTCAACGACTTTTTCGCTTCCTTCATCACCCACAACATTTCCGTTGCGATCTGAAGGCAACGAGCATCATAGGTTGCCGCTTCATCAGATTTACCATCCGATATCTTTGGGTCGACGTAGGGAATGGCCACCCTAAAATTGGCCCCTGAAACCACCGGACATGCTGCATCGGCACTGGAACAGGTCATAATTGCACCAAATCCAGAGGACGGATTGTAGGGATGCGAAATCACCTTAGAAAAACAGAATATGGGCTTACTCTTTGGGGCGAAGGTTACCATCATCACTTTGTTGTTTAAATTGATGGCATCGATGGTTTTTAGTTTGGCATCTGATGGATCCAACCGCTGCAAGTTGATAGGATCGGGAATGTGTTCCAATACGCAGCCCGTTCTCTCCAATGCCGCAATCGCCCTAGGATTGAATGCTGTGGCCTCGGTTCCCGCGGAATAGGTTTTCACTCCAACGATGCCCACGTGATTCGCAGCGGCGGCGGCCCAAATTTGGCCCATATGGGAACGACGGCTGTTGTGGGTACAGATGAACATCAGCTGGCAGTATTGACTGTCTTTGAGAGATCTCACGATGTATTTGCTGAGGGCAGTTAATTCGTCTTTGCGATCGGCGGGGATGTTGACAAGATTGGAATCCACCTTCGCCCAATAAGCATCGGTGACACCACCCTGGGCGAATCCGGTATTTGTTGTCAAAATATTCATCATGATCAGTGGTAAAATGATTGCGATTTTTTTCATGTCTTTGGGGTAATTGTATTTTATGGATTGAAATGCTCAGATTTTTTTGATTGATTTAAACGGCACAAGCACTTTCGTCGGGCGGTGTTTGGTAAAAGAAATCCACCAATTGGGTACGAAACTCTTTCCATTTGGCCTCGTCGATGCAATAATTGACTTGCTTCCCCATCACCCGACCTTTGATCAGGCCGATATTTTTCAGTTCTTTGAGGTGCTGTGTCACGGTGGGTTGCGCGAGACCCCAATCTTTCACAAGTTCACTGTTCACGCACTTCCCAACGTTGATGATATGCTGCAAAATGGCGATGCGAGCGGGGTGAGCGAGCACACGAGCAATC
>CAZZKP010000054.1:0-12467 GCA_964654675.1 uncultured Bifidobacterium sp.
CGGTTTAAATTCATTGTACTCTTCATTTATAACAAAAACAAAGTTAAGTGACAGAGCGCAAAAAGCCTATTTTACCAAACAAGCCCCAAATTTCATCCATGCAAAGGTCCAATTTGACGAATGATATCAATAAACTGTACGGTGTATCTTAAATTTGAGACCCTTACCATGAAGAAATTTCTCAAGTACTTTATTACCCTATTGGGTGGATTTGCATTAGGCATCATCTCAATTGCTTTGGTATTTGGCATTTTCATTTCCGGATTCACCTCAAAAATGGGCAGTTCCGAGGAAGCCGAATTAACCGAGGCGACCGTGTTACAATTGACGCTGGGAACCGAAGTGAACGAAAGAAGTGCCTCAAGCCCCCTTGATGAAATCCTATCAGCCGCAAACAGTGAATCACCGGCTTTGGGTCTTGATGATATTATCAATGGATTAAAGAAGGCGAGCAAAGACAGCCAAGTCAAAGGCATCTATTTGGATTGTGGAAGTTATGGTGGTGGCATGGCAACGGCGGAGGAGATTCGAAATGCCATTCTTCTTTTCAGAAAGTCGGGCAAAACGGTTGTGGCATACAGTGGTCTATACTCAGAATTGGGATATTACATCGCTTCTGCCTGTGACAAAGTGATCATAAATCCCAGGGGGTTTCTTGAAGTTGATGGTATTTCAGCCAAATTTGTCATGTACAAAGGTCTATTTGATAAATTGGGCGTCGATTTTCAAGTATTTCGAGTGGGAAAATTCAAATCTGCGGTTGAACCTTTTATTCAAAAGGAAATGTCAGATGCCAACCGCGAACAAGTGACGGCATACATTACCTCTCTCTACAAATTCCAAATTAAGAACATCGCGGCCAGTAGAAAACTTCAAATGGATTCGGTTTGGCAAATAGCCATGCAATCGAAAGCACAACTACCCAAAGATGCAAAAACGCTGGGTTTGGTTGATGCATTGGAATACGAAACAGAAGCAAAAAAGATTGCTGCACAACTGGCGAAATTGAGACCCGAAACTGCGAAATGGTATGACTTTGCGAAATACGCAAAAGACGCTGACCCTTATGCATACAGTGAAAATAAAATCGCCGTGATTTACGCAATGGGTGAAATCATGCCGGGAAAACAAAATCCAAACGAACAGATTGGAAGTAAATCCTTCATTTCTCAATTGCATAAGGCACAAAAAGACGAAACAATAAAAGCCATTGTGATTCGAATCAATTCACCGGGGGGAAGTGCTTTTGCGAGCGATGAGATGGCACATGAAATCATTGCCTGTAAAAAAATAAAACCTGTAATCGTTTCTTTTGGCGATGTATCGGCGAGCGGCGGATATTATATGGGTTGTGTGGCTGATAGCATTTTTGCTTTACCAAACACCATTACAGGTTCCATTGGTGTTTTTGCTTTGCTTCCCAACACCGAAAAATTGTTCGGCAACACCATGGGACTCAATTATCAAACCGTGGAATTGGGCGAACTTTCCGCCGGATGGCGTCCAGACAGAGCGTTAAGCGCCAAGGAACAAGAAAAAATGCAGGTCATGGTGAACAGTATCTACGATGATTTCATTACCACCGTTGCCAACGGACGAAAATTGACAAAAGCCAGGGTGTCAGAATTGGCTGAAGGACGAGTATACACGGCAGAAGATGCCCTCCCTCTTGGGTTGATTGATGGACTGGGCGGCATCGACAGAGCCATTGTATCGGCAGCGAGAAAAGCGAAAATCAAAGATTATCGGGTGGTAAAACTTCCCGAAAACCAAGACTGGCTGAGTCAAATCTTACAATCCGATGAGGTCAGCAAAGCGAAATTTAGAGCGCTGGCTAAGACTACGGGAATAGACCTAAAAACTTTGCAACAAATCGACCAAATCCAGTATTTACAGGGCCCACAATATCTTTTGCCTTGGTCGATAAAAATGCATTAACCATCGAATCCAAGAGCTTTTTGCATGGGCTGGAAACTTACGACACGAAAATAGTTTCCTAAACCGTTTTTATTTCCTAAATTTGCGCCATCTTATGGAATTGGTGCACAAAGTTCAACTTACCGCGGAGCGTTTATTTAGTCGCTTTGGCGTAAAAAGTGTAACGATGGACGATGTAGCCAAAGAAATTTCCATTTCCAAAAAGACATTATACAAGTGCTTTAGGGACAAAGAGAGTTTGGTGATGTGCACGATTGAATCGCACATGCAGGAAACGGAGAACGCCATCAATGAGATCATCTCCAATGAGGAGAACCCTATCTATCAATTGTACAAAATCACGCAATACATCATCAGCAATCAACGTCGTTTTAGCCCCAGTATGATGTATGATTTAAAAAAGTACCATCCCAACAGTTTTCAAATTTTTGAAAAGCATAGAAGCACACACATCGTAAACAACATCAAAAAGAATATCACATTGGGAAGACAAACCGGTCATTATCGGAGTGATTTCGACGCCCAAATCATTGCTCACAGTTTTTCGATGCTGTCCTTTAGTGTGTTTGAAAGCATTGAGTTAAACAGCCTTGACATCCCCCAAAACGACATTGTCGTAGAAATTATTAGATATCATTTACGCGGAATTTCGACTTTGGAAGGTCTAAAAATCGTGGATGAAATCGATTGGAAAAGCAAACCCTAGAAAAATCAACATGAAACGCATAGTCATCTTCTCATTGCTCCTAGCCCAACTTTCGTTGCGCGCGCAGGAGGTCAAACAATTCAGCCTACAAGAAGCGTTGGCCTTCACTGAACAGAACAACCTAAATTACCTCAATGCACAATACGATGTGCAAATTGCAAGGGAAACGGTAAAGCAAACAACCTCTTATGGTTTACCACAGGTGAGTGCTACTGCCGGGTTCCAGCAGTACATCAACATCCCCGGTAACTGGGTCAACAACTTCACAAAAACCCCGGGATCCTCTGCCCCGGACTTTATTTTCTTGCGCTTTCAACAGGAGTTCAGCAGCAACGCGGCATTTTCAGTAAATCAATTGCTTTTTGATGGCACCTACATTGTAGGGCTAAAAGCAAGCAAGGCCTTCATAGGAATGAGCGATTTATTGAAACAAAAAGCACTCAGAGACGCACAACTCAATGTGGCAAAAGCCTATGTAACTGCCGTTTCAACCCAAAAAAATCTGGATTTAATTCAAACCAACATCAAATTGTTAGAGAAGTCACTGCACGACGTAACTGAGATGAACAAGGAGGGATTTGTTGAGACGCTCGATGTAGATCGATTAACCCTTTCTCTGCGAAATCTTCAGTTGCAAAAAGAAAAGCTCGAAAACGCAATCACCATAACAAAAAACGCACTCAAGATGCAAATGGGCCTAGCCATGGAAACCCAAATTGAATTGACTGAGGATTTAGAAAAACTCGAAAACTCATTGAGCGTTGAGGATATTACCAAGGCAACTTTTTCCAGTAGCAACCGAATTGAACACAAACTTTTAGAGCAGAGTATTACCCTTGGCAACCTCGACAAGCAAAGGTACAAAGCAAGTTCTCTTCCCTCGCTTGTGGGATTTTATCAAAATCAAAAAAGCACATTGCGCAGTGAATTCAACTTTTTCCAAAGCAATTTACCTGTAAACAACTCTTGGGTACCCTCTTCGGTGTACGGCTTTAACCTCAGAGTTCCCATTTTCGCGGGTGGATTAACCCAATCAAAAATCCGTGAGGCGAACATCAAGATCGAAAAAGCGAAAAACGATATGGCCAATTTTGATCGATACGCTGCCTTTGAATTCAACAATGTTGTAAATAGTTACGAAGTGAATATTCAGCAGGCAATCAACCAAAAAGAAAATTTGGTCTTGGCGCAGAAGATTTACGACAAAGCCACATTAAAATACAAGGAAGGTGTTGGAAGCACATTGGAAATTATGCAGGCAGAGACTGAGTTGCGCACGGCCAACAACAATTACATGAACGCCATTTACGACTTAGTTATTTCAAAAATTGATTACAGAACCACAACGGGAACACCATTAAAATAAAAATCTATGAAACGCAACATCATATTATTCAGCGTATTGGCTACATTGGCCATCAGCGCTTGCGGCGGTAAAAAATCCACCGAAGACAACAAACAAGCAAAATTGGATGCCCTGAAAAAAGAAATTGCCAAATTGCAATCTGAAGCCAGCGCGCTAGAAAAAGAGCTTGATCAAAAATCGGGTAAGAACAATGGGAAGTCTGTTGAAATTACGGAAATTACAAAAGGCGTATTTCAAAGCTATATCATGATCGAAGGTTCAGCGGATGCAAACGAAAGCACCATTGCCACGCCCAAAGTCCCTGGAACCATTGTGAGAGTGTTGGTTCAACCAGGAGCCAATGTAACTGCGGGTCAAGTATTGGCTCAGCTCGACAATACCACCATCTCGCAGGGAAGAAATGAATTGCAACAGCAATTGATCTACGTAACTACCCTATTTGAAAAGCAAAAGAGACTCTGGGAGAAAGGCGTTGGAACTGAAGTTCAATACTTATCCGTGAAAAACCAGAAAGAAGCACTCGAAAAAAGCATGAAAACCTTGGAGACACAAATCGACATGTACAATATCAAGGCGCCGATTACAGGAACTTTAGAAAGTGTTGATGCAAAAGTTGGCCAAGCGGTGGCACCGGGTTTACCGTTGTTCCGTGTGATGAATTTGAGTAATATCAAAATCAAAGCCGACGTCGCTGAATCCTATTCAAAGAAGGTAAAGGCTGGTGATAAAATAAAAATCTTCTTTCCCGATTTGCAAACTGAAATCAATGCAAATATTTCATTTGCTTCAAAATACATTGATCCATTGAATCGCACCTTCCGCGTGGAAACCAAATTGCCTCATGTTGACAATCTAAAGCCGAACATGATCGCAAAATTGAAAATCGTGGATTACGAGAATCCCAATACCATCAGCGTAAATTCCAATTGTATTCAAACCACCGAGTCTGGCAGTTACGTTGTTGTTGCCAAAGCTCAAACAAATGCGAAAGGCGAAGCCCAGTCCTTTGTTGCTGAACGAAGAACTGTAACGACAGGTAAGAGCAGCGATGGAAAAACAGAGATTTTGTCTGGATTGAACGAGGGCGATTTGGTTATCACAACAGGTTACCAAGAGTTGAATAACGGACAAGCCATCAACGGTGAATGGATGTCGGGCAAATAATCCCAAACAAATGAGCAAATTCAAAGAATTCAAACCCACGAGCTGGAGTATTGACAACAAAACCAGCATTTATATTATGGCGATATTTATCAGTATCGCCGGGATATTTTCATACAATTCATTGCCCAAAGAACAATTTCCGGACATTGTAATTCCTACCATTATCGTTCAAACGGTTTATCCGGGATCATCTCCGAAAGATATTGAAAACCTAATTACCAAGCCCCTAGAGAAAAAAATCAAATCAATTAGCGGTGTAAAAAAGTTAAAAAGCAATTCGATTCAAGATTTCAGTATCATCACGGTTGAATTTGATACCGACGTTAAAGTGGATCTTGCGAAACAGAAGGTAAAAGACCAGGTTGACAAAGCCAAAAGTGATTTGCCAAGTGATTTAAAAACCGATCCAATTGTTCAGGAAATTAACTTTTCGGACATGCCGGTCCTTTATATCAATATCAGTGGAAACATCGATTTGCAATCGCTAAAACGCTATGCCGAAATTGCCAAAGACAAGATTGAAAGTTTGCCAAGCATCACCCGGGTTGATATCGTGGGTGCGTTGGACAAAGAATTACAAATCAATCTCGATTTGACCGCTATGGCAAGTACTGGACTAACCATGGATGATGTCACCCGTGCCATTCAATATGAGAACATGCGGATTTCAGGAGGAAACATTGACGTTGATCAAATGCAACGTTCTTTGAGTGTGAGTGGTGAATTCAAATCCAAAACGGACATTGAAAACATCGTGATTAGAAGTGGAACTGGAGCAACCGTATATTTGAGAGATGTGGCTCAAGTGGTGGATGGATTTAAAGACAAAGAAAGTTACGCTCGCCTGGAAGGAAAAAACGTTATCACGATGAATGTGGTAAAACGTGCAGGTGAAAATTTGATCCTAACCAGTGACAAATGTCACGAAATCATTGAAGACCTTCAAAAAAGTGGTACATATCCAAAAGAAATGGAAGTCGTGTTCACCGGTGACCAATCCGTTAAGACGAGAACCACGGTGCATGATTTGATCAACACAATTATCATAGGATTCATATTGGTAACTGTGATTTTGATGTTTTTCATGGGTGCAACCAATGCCATTTTTGTGGCGCTATCCGTACCTTTAAGTTGTTTCATTGCCTTTTTGATCATGCCAACCATTGGCTTTAGCCTAAACATGATCGTTTTATTTGCCTTTTTATTGGCTTTAGGAATTGTTGTGGATGATGCAATTGTTGTCATTGAAAATACCCACCGCATTTTTCACAAAGAAAAATTACCCATCAAAGAAGCGGCAAAAAAGGCTGCTGGAGAAGTTTTCCTACCCGTATTGTCGGGCACAATGACAACCCTAGCTCCATTTATCCCGTTGGCCTTCTGGAAAGGAATTGTGGGAAAATTCATGTTCTTCCTCCCTGTCACACTGATTATCACGCTTTTGGCTTCTTTGTTGGTGGCTTACATCATCAACCCGGTATTTGCCGTTGACTTCATGGAAGACGAGCATGCCGTTGAAGACAAATCACAAAAAAACAAGGCCGTACGTCGTTCAACAATTGTCATGGGAATCCTGACAATTTTGGGATATGTTGGTGGGGGTTTTGGTACAGGCAATTTTTTCCTAACCCTATTGTTGGTTTACCTGGCACACCATTATTGGCTGAGACATGTCATCGTGCGTTTCCAAACCAAAACATGGCCATCGGTGCAAAACAGCTATGAAAAGATGATCACATATCTTTTGAAAAAGAACCATGCGAGGCAAACCATTCTTGCAACGATTGTTTTATTGATTGGATCATTCGTGATCACCGCTGTACGCAAGCCAGGAGTGGTTTTCTTCCCACAAGCTGAACCAAACTTCACCTACGTTTATTTGACGATGCCTACGGGAACATCGGCAAAACATACAGATAGTATTCTTAAAATTGCTGAAAAACGCGTTTTCAATACCATTGGAAAAGACAATCCATTGATTGAAAGTGTGATCTCAAATGTGGCTGTTGGTGCAACCGACCCACAAAGCGGTGATCGAACCACAGCGGGAAACAAGGCCAAAATCACTGTGGCTTATGTGGCTTTTGAAAAACGTGAAGGAAAAAGTACATTGGCCATGCTCCAAAAGATTCGATCCAACATTGGAACCATTGCCGGAGCAGAAATCATCGTAGAGCAAGAGCGCAACGGCCCTCCGGTTGGTAAAGCCGTGAATATTGAAATTCGTGGAGATGAATTTAATTCTTTGGTAAAAACGGCGGCGGAACTAAAAACGCTGCTTGATGCAAAGAAAATCCCTGGTGTAGAAGAACTAAAAACGGATTTCATCAGTTCGAAACCGGAAATCATCATCAAAATTGACCGTGAACGAGCGAACCGATTTGGCATCAGTACTGCCCAAATAGGAATGGCACTGAGAGGAAGCATTTATGGAACTGAAGCCAGCAAATTCAAAGATGAAAACGATGATTACCCCATCATGGTTCGGATCAAGAAACTAGATGCCAACAATTTGGATGCCTTACTCAATATGAGAATCACTTATCGTGATATGGCTGCTGGTGGAATGATAAGGCAGGTACCATTGAGTTCGGTAGCATCCGCTGAATATTCCAATACCTATGGTGGTATCAATCGATTGAACCAAAAGAGAGTTATCACTTTGGCCAGCAATGTATTGCCTGGATTCGCACCCAACGGTGTTGTGGCTGATGTTCAAAGTGCTTTGGATGCATTCGAAAAACCCTCAGACATTCAAGTTATCATGACAGGTGAACAAGAACAACAGAAAGAGACCGGCGCCTTCTTAGGTAACGCCATGTTGGCTTCCTTGGCTTTGATATTAATCATCTTGGTAACACAATTCAATTCGATCAGTAAACCCCTTTTGATCTTAAGCGAAATCTTCTTGTCGTTGATCGGCGTATTGCTGGGTTTTGCCATATTCAATAAGGACTTCTCTGTGGTTATGACAGGGATTGGAATTGTTGCCTTGGTAGGGATTGTTGTCCGAAATGGTATTTTGTTGGTAGAATTTACGGATCTATTGCGGGAACAAGGAGCGACATTGAAAGATGCAATCATCGAAGCCGGAAAAACGCGAATGACTCCTGTTTTGTTAACTGCTTCAGCAACAATTTTGGGATTGGTACCACTGGCAGTGGGATTAAATATGGATTTCGGAACCTTGTTTACTGAATTAAACCCACACATTTATTTTGGCGGAGACAATGTGGCCTTTTGGGGACCACTGAGCTGGACGATGATTTATGGATTGGGATTCGGAACATTCCTCACTTTGATTCTCGTTCCTTGCATGTATTACCTCAATGAAAAGTTCAAATCAAGGGTGTATCGTTGGATGGGCAAAAATTATGACCCCGATACAATGATGCGTCCGGAAACAAAACATTAATGGATGTGCGATGAGTCAATTCGATTGACTCATCGCACTCTATATCGATCAAAAATTACAATCAAACTGTCTTATTTAGATTCCATTTATTCGCATAGAAGAATTGAATAGAAAGCCAAACATCGCAAAACATTTATTACTTGACGCGGTGTAGACTGATAACACAAAAAGAGAGGGCCTCGTCTGTGACGAGGCCCTCTCTTTTTAATGGTCAGAACCCATTCGACGACGACAAGGTTCTTATGAAATTGATCTGGGTCAATGAGGATTTTGAATCAATCAAATTCCTTCCAATTGCCTTGGATTATTCCAATGTGAAATTGTTCTTCTGACGCATCAAACCACGCGTCCACAATTCTGCAGTGTATTTTCCCTTCATCAACTTACCTGTCAACAAACCCTTTTCAGGGAAACTCCATTTTACCTTTTGCAAAGCACCATCAAATTGAATGGTATTCTTCAAACTCGTTACCTTACTCTTATCGGTCAATTTGGTGTTGGTAGTCGACAAAACACCACCATTTGGGTCAATGATTCTGATAGTCACCTCTTCTTCCAGTGGCTGTATCACCATAGGATTTTCCAAAACATCAAAAGTCACGCGGATTTTATCTACGCTTTTGGCCTTCATTGTTTCGGTCATTATACCTTTCTTATCGTACAATCCAGTCACCAACAATGCACCAAACTGCGGACGTGCACCTTTGTCCAAACGATCTTTCAATTCAACATTCTCAGATTCCAAAGTCGCTGAACGATCTTTTTCTGCGGCCAATTGAGCCACATAATCGTTTTTCTCTTTGGTCAAACCTTCAATTTGCGCCATCAATTCAGCAACTTTTGCACGGGCTTCTTCCAACTGCTTACGCAAATCTTCAACTTCTGCTCCACCTTTACCACCTTTGGCCGCTTTTCTAGAGGCTTTTGTGGATTTCTTCGCGCCATCACCAGCCCCTGCTGTGGAAGCCTCGCCAGAAATACCATTGGCAATTTCTCTTCTCAAACGATAAATTTCTTGCATCGCAGCAATCACCCTAGGGTTCTTATCGCTCTCCAATTCTTCTACCTTTAATACCAAGGTTTGATTTTCATTTTGGAAGGTTTGAATCACCAAATTCAATGAATCTTCCATGCGATTCAGTTCAGATTGCAAAGAATCTTTGGCCTTCATTACAGCCACTTTGTTTTCCAATTCTTTGTCGCTTTTCATTTTGTTGAGATACAAAAATGTATTACTTCCGAGAGAAGCCAACAACAAAATGACGAGTACTACGGTTAATGCGGTCCTATTCATACAATTGCAAAGTTAAATAATAATTTAAATATTCCACACCTTTTACACAATTCGCTTAATCGCAAACTGACAATAATCACTTCCTCAAAGAACTTGGCCGTTGATTTATTGAGAGGATTCGCTGCTTTGGATCAACGAAAAAATATTGGGGCATGGTCTGAATCTTGAGTTTTTTCGCTACCTCCGCGGAACAAAACCCCTGTAAAAAATGGGTCTCATACCGTTTATTGTACTGGTACACGTATCTACCTCCACCCCCATGATTTAAATAGACAATCTGAATGCTATCTGGCAAATTCCGAGACAAATCATGCAGTTCAGCACTGTCAATAATGTAATTCTGATTGTCAGCATTCCATACCACGATATAGGTGTATTTCCCTTTAAACTTGCGAATTGAACGACGTCGCACAGGATTCTCTTTCAGTTTGCCGGATTGGTATTTTCCTTCTATAAAGCAGAATCTGAATTGGGGTAACTTCTGGCCAATGAGTAAACTTCTGCTACCTCTGACGTGGGTATTTTCGATTTTTCGATGTACTATCTGCCAAAAGCCTGTTTTTCCCAACCCAATACTCTCCACCGTTTGTGCTTGGCCCAACCAATCAACAATCAAACCAGGTCGATAATCCCAAGCATTGTTGTTATTAAACTCCCCCCGATTGTTGCCAACAATCACTTGGTCTATGCCAATATCATTGTACAATCCGTTTTGATTCACATCTTTCACAGCCCAATACAAGGTATCGTTTTGTGTGACACCGGAAAAACACTCCATACCAAACCATAGCGTTTGTCGGTGCTGACGAAAACTGGCATTGCACCCCAAATATTCTCTCCTCCCCTTCACCAGAGCAATCGCGTCATCGTACATTTTTTGCACAGATTTCAACTCCCCTGGCATAAATTGATTCAATCCCACGGCCATGCCATTCTTCACCGTATCAATGAAAACGAGGCTCTGCGTAAACACCCCATTTACCGGATTTCCATTGGAAAGTGTCAATTTCATGGGATAATACCATTGGGCTCCTGCATCATCAGTTAAGTCAAAATTGTGATTCAAATCCACCCAAATCTTGGTTGCTCGATATCGCATAGTACCGGGATTGTCAACCAAAATCAACGTATGTGTCGGAACCACACCCACCCCATGATGGTGAGGCACAAAACCATAAGCATGTTTTGCACTGGGGGTTAAACTATCTTTTGGCGTGACAATTTTCCAAGCATTCAAAGGCATTCCTGGATAATCTGCCGATAGGTCGATGGGTTGAACCACACTATCATTTGTGAGTGTAAACAAAGGCAACACATCAATCAGATGATTGATTTCATTGTCTGAACCGCGTTGATTCAGTACGGTTACCACTGACTTTGAGTGCCCCAAACCCCTCCTTCCCCTTTGATGCGTTGAAGCATTTGCACTGCGATGACCTTCGTCCAATGCGGCGTTAGACTGCGAAAACAGAACATGGGATGACAATCCCATCGTCCAAACGAAAAAAACCAAGCAAAAACGCTTTTGCATCGGCTGTGGCAACTACTTTAGTGCGAAACGCACGAGAATCACAATCAATGCCACGGCAAACATCAAAATCGATATTCTGTTCATGCCATGCATCATTCTCAAATTGAAATTGCTTTTCCCGTCGCCTTGTTTGCGAAATGTGAGGTAGGAAATTATTTTTTGAAAAATCATATCAAACAAACTTAGATAAAAAACGGAGTTATTCTTTTCCTGATTCTAACTTTTCCTTCAACACGCCAAAGACATCGATGGGATCTTTTACTTTTTTATCCGTGAGGGCCAAATCCAAAACCTGCAACATATTGTTGACATAATGAAACTCCAAGCCTTGCAAATACTGCTGGGGAATATCAAGAACGTCCTTTTTGTTTTGCTCGCAAAGAATGACTTGTGAAATTCCCGCTCTTTTCGCCGCCAAGAGTTTCTCTTTGATACCCCCCACGGGCAAAACTTTGCCTCGCAATGTAATTTCTCCGGTCATAGCCAACTTGTTCTTTACCTTGTTTTGAGTAAACAAAGACGCAAGAGAGGTTAATATCGCAATGCCCGCACTTGGACCATCTTTGGGGATTGCGCCCGCAGGAAAGTGCACATGAATGTCCCAATAATCAAAGACCCGTGAATCAATTCCCAGATAGTCTGCATGGGCTTTCAAGTAGGATTTGGCAAGCATCACGCTCTCTTTCATCACATCACCGAGCTGACCCGTAATCTGCAGCATTCCTTTTCCACGAGACAATTTACTCTCAACGAAAAGCACCGAGCCGCCCATGGGACTCCAAGCCAAGCCAGAAACCACGCCTGCTGTATCATTGTTTTCATACATTTCCGGCTCCAATTTCTCTGCACCCAAAATCTCCTCCACCTCTGAAACCCCGATTTGCTTTTTTATTGTTTCCTCCATCGCAATGGACTTCGCCATGAAACGCGCCAACGAGGCAATTCTCTTATCCAACGATCTTACCCCACTTTCACGGGTGTATTGTTCGATGATTAATTCCAAGGCTTTGTCAGTAATTTTAAATTGATTCGTCTTCAGCCCATGTGCCTTTC
>CAZZKP010000055.1:0-12015 GCA_964654675.1 uncultured Bifidobacterium sp.
CATGGATAAAATTCGTATGATTCGCAATATTATTCCCGATTGCGGCATCAGTTGTGATATCATTGCCGGATTTTGCTCTGAAACAGAAGAAGAACACCAAGACACATTGAGCCTAATTGAGTGGGCCAATTTTGAGTTCTCTTACATGTATATCTACAGCGAACGACCTGGAACCCCGGCAGCAAAAAAATTGGCAGATGATGTTCCCGATGAAGTAAAATCGCGACGATTAAGCGAAATCATTGCCCTTCAAAATGCCAAGTCACGACAAAAAAATGAATCGTACATAGGAAAGATAGTCACAGTGCTTATCGAAGGCCATTCCAAGAAAAGTAACCTGGACTGGAAAGGACGTAGCGACCAAAATTCCGTTACGATTTTCCCCTGTGAATCATACCAACCTGGGGATTTGGTCAATGTACTCGTTGAACGTGCCACAACCACCGCCATGATTGGCAAAGCCATTGGTTACGCCTCTTTGTAAATTGGTTGATTACCCCTTCACGGAATACTGAGGCCTCAAATTCTTGAGCATATCCTCCGTCATTTTGTCCAAATCATAATCCGGCTTCCAACCCCAGTCTTCTGTCGCACGACCATCATCGATCACTGCTGGCCAGCTATTGGCGATAGCCTGACGAGAATCGGGCTCGTAAGAAATGGTAAAACCAGGGACAAATTTGGCAATTGATGCAGCAATTTCTTCAGGACCAAAACTCATTCCTGCCAAGTTATAGCTGGTACGGATTTTTATATTCTCCGCAGGTGCATGCATGATATCCAACGTCGCTTTCAAAGCATCGGGCATATAAAGCATCGGCAAAACAGTTCCTTCACCCAAAAAACATGTGTGATGTCCCGTCTGCAAAGCATCGTGGTAAATAGAAACGGCATAATCCGTAGTTCCACCTCCGGGCGCACTCTTGTAACCAATCAAACCGGGATAGCGCAAACTGCGTGTGTCAACACCCCAACGGTTGTAATAATATTGCGCATAAAGTTCACCGGCCAATTTACTGATTCCATAAATTGTCGTGGGATCCATCGTTCCGTATTGAGGTGTGCCAAAACGTTCTGTATTTGGTCCAAAAGCCGCGATACTGCTAGGCCAATAAACCCTTTTGATAATGCCCGTATCCCTTGCCGCATTCAATACGTGAAACAAACCCTCCATATTCAATTTCCATCCAAATTCTGGATTTTTCTCCGCCGTTGCACTCAATAAGGCTGCCAAATGATATACATGAGTGGGTTTATACTTCTGAATGACCGCATTCAATCCTGCTGCATCCAATACATCCAACGTCTCAAACGGACCTGCTTCAAATACCGGATTGTCGGATTTTTTGACATCACTCGCGATCACATTTGCATCGCCATAGATACCGCGCAACGCTTCAACCAATTCCGTGCCCAACTGTCCGCACGACCCAATCACCAATACTGTTTCTGTTGACATACTTCCGCAAATTTTGGCGGTTCAACCCATATTACCAAACCTTTTTCTCCCCGATTCATAAATGAATGCGTATTTATGGCAAATGTTCTGCATTTTTGCCTTCCACAAATCGGAAATGGCAGAGGAAACAATCAAATTTGGTATCATGGGTTTTGGACATATCGGTGCTAGACATGCCCACATGATTCAAGCCAATCCCGATGCCGAACTCGTTGCCATCGCCGACATCAAAAATCGCGAAGACCTGCCGGTCCAAGAATTCCAAGTGCCACTCTACGAAAACGTGGAGGAAATGCTGATGCATCACAGCAATATTCAGGTGGTTTGTATCGCCACACCCAATGGGTATCACTGTCAACACGCAATTCAAGCCCTAAATATGGGTTGCAACGTAGTTGTCGAAAAACCGATGGCCCTGTCCACAGACGACTGCGATGCAATGATTCAAGAGGCAGAGAAACGAAACAAAAGGATCTTCTGTGTGATGCAAAATCGCTTTTCGCCGCCCTCCCAATGGATCAAATCAATCATAAACGAAAACATACTCGGCGAAATGTATCAAGTTCAAGTGGTTTGCTATTGGAATCGCGACCATCGCTACTACAAAAAAGGACATTGGCATGGAACCCAAGATTTGGACGGCGGTGTGCTTTTTACCCAATTCTCTCATTTTATCGATATGATCTATTGGCTGCTTGGACCCCTTTCCATTAACTACAGTGAGTTCTCCAATTTCAATCACCAATCGTTAACTGAATTCGACGACAGCGGTCAAGTTTTGTTTTCATTCGGTGAGCGCGGAAAAGGTAGTTTGAGTTTTTCTACCAGCCTCCATAACCAAAATTTCGAAAGCTCAATAACCATCATCGCCGAAAATGGTACCGTGAAACTTGGCGGCCAATACATGAACGATGTGGTGTACTGCGATATCAAAGACTACGAAATGCCATCTTTGCCGCCATCCTCTCCGCCAAATGATTACGGACAGTATAAAGGAAGTGCCGCAAATCATCATTTTGTCATTGAGGAAGTCGTAAGAAATTTGCGTTACGATTCACCTTGCATTACCACACCTGAAGACGGCCGGGCCGTGGTTGAAATCATCGAAAATATCCATTTGTTGAAAAAATAATCATTTTTAATTGGATTGATATTCAGCTACTTACAAGCATTCAGTAATTATTTTTACCTTTTTTTCAAAATCTTTTGGGGGTAAAACACAAAATCGGTGTTAATGGCTCGGTATACCCATACCCTATCAGGTAAAATCATGACAAAAGAACAACTGGAAAGCAACACCTTCACCAAATACGCTGCAGGATTAATGCACGATGAAGAATTGCGCAAACTTGAAGAATGGTTAAAGAAAAACCCACAATTCAAACCCACATTGGCCATCATCAAACAACAGGTATCAGCAATGATGCCACAATTAAATCACTAATTCAACATGTCGAACCCAAACAATACTTCCCATCCCGAATCCGACATTGATCAGATTCTAAAGGTTTCGGAAAATTATAAATATTCGTTCGAGGCTAGCAATGACGATGCCTGGAACAAATTTTCTGCCGCTCGTATGGCCGAAAAACAAGAATCCACTCCATTTACAGTGTACAAAAATACATCGCGCTTGTTGCGTGTAGCCGCCGCCATTGCAATCCTCGCCGTTGGCAGTTGGGCATTTTGGCTAACCACTTTAAATAAAACACTAGATGCCGGTCAGTTTGCCACAAATGCTGGTCAAATCGAACAAATCACCATGAAAGACGGTAGTGTGATTACATTAAATGCCAATTCTCGTGTGGAATTCAAAGTGACAGAAAAATCGCGCGAAATCAAACTGCAAGGAATGGCGCATTTTGAAGTGGCAAAAAATCCAAACGCCCCATTTGTCATTGAGTCGAACAACAACAAAGTAACTGTTTTAGGCACCGGTTTCGACGTTCAGTCCTACGCCGGAAAACCACTCCAAGTAACAGTAAATCACGGAAAAGTAAAAGTGGAGAAAATATCAAACAACACCATGCTCGAGTCAGTCATTCTTACAAAAGGAATGAGAGTTCGTGAGAATCTGAACCAAGCCAATGCAACGAACAAACGTTCTCAAATATTCGCCGTTGATTCCAATGTCAATTTGGATGCCGTAAAGTGGGAGTCTGGTAACTTGATTTTTACCAATGCCCCAATCGATGATGTGGTTAATGCCATCGAAACGCGCTACAGTAAAAAACTTCAAGTCAGGATTCTAAAACCTACTTGTATCATTACCCCAACAGGTACTTCTAACCAAACCTCTGATTTGCAGTTTACCGGTGTATTTAAAAATACCGACGAATTTAGTACTGTAGTTAAAACCATTGAAATTGCCTTGGGATTGCAATTTGAAGTAAAATAAGTCCACTCACCGTGCAACGCGGAAACAACTTTTGTTTTCAATAACTTTGTTACACTGTGAAAAAAGCTTTTTGGATTGCGCTCGTATTTTTTCCCCTCATTCTAGGGGCAAAAATCAATGTCAATTCTCCCAAGCCAAACGCGCTTCCACAACTGTATTTCACACCCAATTTGGGACAGTTTGGCGAAGAAAATCCAAGTATCGCGCAAGCAGTGATTCCTGGCGGGGCCGTTTTTATTACCCAATATGGCATCCGTATCCGAATGGATCACCCCGATGACATCGGCAATAAACACCAAGCCCATCATTACCGAGGAAAAGACACCCAGTTCAGTGTTCGCTATCATATCAGCGAAATCAGATTTGCTGGAGGCCAAACGCCATCGAACGTGCAATTCCTAGATCCCGCACCCTTTTACGAAAATTACTTCTTAGGCCAAGATCCAGAAAATTGGAAATCCGCCGTACAACCGATTTCAAAAGTAATTCTAGAAAACATCTACCCCCACATAGATGTCGCCATCTATTTCAATAACCAGAATTTAGAGTTCGACTGGATCTTGCATCCCGGGGCCGACCCCAAGCCAATCGCACTGAAATTGGATCAGAGCAATCAATGGAAAATATCGCAACAGCAAATTCACATTCAAAACTCTGTCGGTGCTTTCATAATCCAAAAGCCCATCGCATCGCAGAAAAACCCGCTGCAAAAGAAGTCAAAACCCATAAATGTTTCCTATTCCGTTGACTCCCAAAATTTGATCCGCTTAAATATCGCCAAATACGACCCCCAACAAACCTTAATCATTGACCCAGTGCTGGTTTTTAGTACTTACAGTGGTTCCCAGGGCGACAATTTTGGATTTACTGCAACTTACGACACCGCGGGTTGCCTCTATGCCGGTGGTATTGTAGAAGCCGACACGAGAAAGTACCCCGTAACTACGGGGGCATTTCAAACCACTTATGGCGGCAGCGGCTCCGGCGCTCCCCCCGTCCAATTGCCCTGTGATATCTCTATCAGCAAGTACAGTTCAGATGGCACCAAACTGCTTTATGCAACTTATATGGGTGGCAGCGACGATGAATATCCCCATAGCCTTTGCGTAGACCCCAATAACAATTTGCTGGTTTTTGGAACAACCCTTTCGGCTGATTTTCCCGTTCATCCGGATTCCGCATTCAATGATATCCACCAAAGCGATTACGACATCTTTGTAAATAAACTCAGCGTGGACGGAACTACATTGCTGGGGGGAACCTTTATCGGAGGAAATGATGCCGACGGATTTCAAACGGAAAACCCCTTCACTTTTTTACTATACAACTACGCAGATAATTATCGCGGCGACATTACCACCGATCCCCAAGGCGATGTTTTTATTGCCACCTGTACGCGTTCAACAAATTTTCCCTGTACCAAAGGTGCACTACAAACCAAACCCACCGGCGAAACAGATGCCGCTCTGATTTGCCTCAATAGTCAACTCTCGAGAATCAAATGGGCCACACTCATTGGTGGCCTAGACGATGATGCTGCTTACTCCGTGAAAGTGGATGACTCTTCGCATGTATTTATCGGCGGAGGTACCGTAAGCTCAGATTTTCCAATGAAAGGAAATGGATTTATGCAATCTGGTCTGGGCAATATCGATGGCTTTATCGCCAGATTCAATCAAAAAACGGGCGCTTACCAAGTGGGTACTTATTGGGGTAGCATCGATTATGAACAAATTTATTTTATCGACCTAGACATCAACAATAAAGTCTATTTCACCGGCCAAACAGAAGGCAAATTCAAACGGACAGCCGGTTGCTATGGCAAAGACAATACTACCCAATTTATTGGAAGACTCAGCAATGATCTGAGCAAAGAAGAGTTTATCACCACCTTTGGTAACCGCACCAACAGCATCCCCGAACTTTGTCCGTCCGCGTTCATGGTCGACAACTGTTACAATATCTATTTCAGCGGTTGGGGCTCTGTGATTGGCATCGGTAACAATGGAACAACCAACGGTCTTCCGATCACGGCAGATGCACATCAAAAAACCACCGACAACCACGATTTTTATCTCATCGTTTTGGGAAAAGATGCCAAAAGCCTAAAATATGCATCCTATTTTGGTGGAAACAAAAGCAGGGATCACGTAGACGGGGGAACTTCCCGATTCGATAATCGCGGCATTATCTACCAAAGCGTTTGCGCCAGTTGCCCCAACAGTCCGCCCGGTTTGAATGATTTCCCGACCTCCCCAGCGAATGTTGTTTTTAAAAACAATGTGAGTATTCGATGCTCCAACGCCAGTTTCAAATTGGACTTTCGTCTCGGCTATTCAATCGATGCGATATTTACGGTTACCCCCGAAACCGTTTGCCTCAAATCTGCCAATGCCTTTCAACCCTTACGTAAATACAATGGCAGCTACCTATGGGACTTCGGTGATGGCGATACGTCCCATCAATTTAGCCCAAATCACCTATATAAAGACACGGGAACTTACACAGTTACGCTTACAGTTCAAGATTCGAATTCATGCAATGCCAGAGCCACCTTCAGCAAAAAAATTCGCGTTTCCATTGCTCCAAATGGTGCTTGTAACACCAAAATCACCCCATGTAAACCGGGGGTCGACTTCGTTTTCGACATCAACAATTACGACAGTATTATTTGGGATTTTGGGGATGGTTCAAAAATCGAAAGAACAGGTGGGGTTGACCTAAATAAGTATTTCGACGGCAATGGTGTACTAAAAAGGAACTACCAATATTTTGCCGGTCAATACGAAGCCAAGTTTGTGATAAAAAATAGAAGTTCAGGCTGCACAGATACACTAAAGATTCCAGTGCAGGTAAACACAGACAGCACCCATGAAATAAAAATTGCCAATGTTTTCACACCCAACGGCGATGGCAAAAATGATTGCTTCCGGGTTTTTGGAATCGCACCTGATTGCGAGGAGGCTGAAATTCGGATTTTTAATCGTTGGGGCGAGCGAGTTTATTACTCCAAAGACCTGAGTGATTGTTGGAATGGAAAGGTGAACAATACAGGACCAGAACTGCCCTCAGGCACCTATTTTTATCAGTTGGACATCATAAAAAGTCCGTTTGTAACAACGCCTAAACACGTGGCGGGGTCGGCCAATTTGATCAGGTAATCCCGTTTAGGAAATACTTATCGCCTCGGCATCCGGTGCGATTTTCTTTACCAAACCCTGCAACACCTTCCCAGGCCCTACCTCAGTAAAATGCGTTGCACCGTCTGCCACCATCGCCTGCACGCTTTGCGTCCACTTCACGGGAGCCGTCAATTGCGCCACCAAGTTTTCCTTGATCACATCTTTGTCCATGACCGCCGAGGCCGATACGTTCTGATAAATCGCACAAATTGGGGAATTCAATTCCGTAGCCGCAATCGCCTTGGCCAATTTCTCTCTGGCGGGCTCCATCAAAGGGCTATGGAATGCACCACCCACGGGCAATATCAAGGCGCGTTTTGCACCCGCCGCTTTCATGCCTTCACAAGCAGCCTCAACCGCCTCATAGGCGCCTGAAATCACCAACTGTCCCGGACAATTATAATTCGCTGGAACTACCACCCCTGCCGTATCAGCACAAACCGCTTCTACTTTAGCGTCATCCAAAGCCAACACCGCAGCCATGGTTCCACGTTCCAACTCACAAGCTTCCTGCATCGCCAAAGCGCGCTGTTCAACCAGTTTCAAACCATCTTCAAATTTCATGGCACCCGCTGCTACCAATGCGCTGAACTCACCCAAACTGTGTCCCGCAACCATAGAAGGATTGAAGTCATCACCCATCACCGCAGCCCGAATCACGCTGTGTAAAAAAATCGCGGGTTGCGTAACGTTGGTACGACGTAAATCTTCATCGGTACCCTCAAACATCAAATCAGTAATTCTAAATCCCAAAATCTCATTGGCCAATTCAAACATCTGTTTGGCCTTCTCATTGGTCTCGTAGAGGTCTTTTCCCATGCCTACGAACTGACTTCCCTGTCCTGGAAATACGAATGCTGCTTTGCTCATAATGAAGCAAAATTACTCCTATTTTTTGCAATTATCACCCCAATACCCAACGCGACCCGCGTACAAATCGAAGTAACAAATACACAAGGCCAAGAAACAGCAACTCAGCCACCGAAATATATCCGTAAAACCTCGACAAATATTTGGTGCCCACCCAATCCTTAACCAATAACAACGGCAATACATGCCACAAATAAATTCCCATCGAATTTTTTCCCACCCATTCTATCACAGCCAACTTGGGCAATTTCTCCTGATTCATCCATCGAAACAGCGGCACCATCAAAAAAGCATTCGCCATCACCACCAAGAAATCCTCCGTGTTGTAATCCAAACCCCGATGAAAATAAAACAAAACCCAATACAGAATCATGACGGTTCCTCCACCCAATGCAAAAACCCAAGAGGGTGTTGCCGACCTCTCACCGCGCAAATACACCCCCAATCCAAAAAAGAAAAACAGTTGCGGTCGCAGAATATTTCGAATAAATCCAGCCACTTCGCCGCCCAAAGCCAAAATCAGCTGACCTTCCAAGTTGTTCTTGAGATAATAAAAAATCAAGCCCATCAAAATCGCAACAATCAAAAAAACCTGTCGGTCAAAGCCAAAACGCAACAACATCCAAGCGATAAGACTCCAAAAAATATAGCCCACCACAAACCACAAATGATAATACGGATTCAAAAGGTAATTTATCCAACCCTTCCACAAAGGCGTAGGATGCGATGCAAATGCGCCTAAATATAGGGCGTAAACCATCATCGCAATCGACCAAGGCAACAAAACGCGGGCGCCATATTTCCCAAAAAACGGACCGATACGTAAGGATCGAATCGAATCAATATTGAGCAAAAAACCCGACAACCCCACAAAAAGGGGCATGTGGAAACTGTAAATCACGTAACGACCAAAATTGTCGAGGACCTTTCCTTGCAGCACATGGCCCAAGATCACCATTACAATCAAAAAACCCTTAAGTCCATCAATATTCCGGTTTCTGCCTTCCATCAGAATTGCAAGGTTACCAATTTTTGTCCGTAAACAAAATCAAAGACCGGAGGAGTTTCTTACCACATCCTAATTCCATTTCGCCTGTATTAACAATCAAATCCGCCAATTCCCACAGTTAAATCCACTCCCCCAACTCCAACCATCGCAATCCCTTTTCATCCAAATCATCGTTTACCTGTTGCAACTCGGCACTCGCCGCTGAAATTCGCTCAAACTCTGTACTCAAGCCACCTAACTCCGATTCCAGCAATTTCTTCTTCGCCTCCAACGCCTCAATTTCTTTCCCCAATTGCTCATATTCAAACTTTTCTTTAAAGGTGAGTTTTCGCTTCTCCTCCAATTTTCCATTCCCCGCAGCGCCCTCCTTCAACCCAGCATCAACCACCGAACTCGCACCGTGTAATGTCCCCGATTTCTTGCCCACATCGGACGCGCCATGCAAAGAACCCGCTGCCTTGCCCGCCTGACTCTTCATGCCAGAACCCTTTCCACTCGACTGCGCATCGTCCCATTCTTTCCAAGTTCTGTATTCCGTGTAATTCCCGGGAAAATCCCTCACCTTGCCCTCGCCCTCAAACACAAATACGTGATCCACCAACTTGTCCATAAAATAACGATCATGGGTTACCACCAACACACAACCCGAATAATCCATCAAAAACGCTTCCAACGTAGCCAACGTCAAGATATCCAAATCGTTGGTGGGCTCATCCAAAATCAAGAAATTGGGGTTCTTGATGAGCACCATCATCAAAAACAAACGACGTCTCTCGCCGCCGCTCAAACGACTTACTGCATTGTATTGGGTCTCATTGGCAAAGCCAAATCTCAACAAAAACTGCGATGCCGATAGATGGGTACCATCGGCCAACGGCAAATACTCGGCAACATCCTTAACCACATCAATGACACGTTTGTCCTCAGCAACGGGAATCCCCTGCTGTGAGAAATACCCAAAAACCAAGGTCTCCCCTGACGTAATCTTCCCCTTGTCGGCCTTTTCCAAGCCCATAATCATATTCAAGAGCGTACTCTTTCCCACGCCATTCGGACCCACAATACCAATTTTCTCACCGCGTTTAAACGTATAAGTAAAATCGCCCAAAATGGGTTGCGCACCATAGGCCTTTTCCAAGTGCTGGATCTCCAAAATCTTCGATCCCAATCGCTCCATCTTCACGCCAAACTCCACCTTCTGCTGAACATAAGGGCCTTTCACCTTCTCGGCCAAATCATCGAACGCATCAACCCTACTTTTACTCTTGGTTGTACGCGCCTTGGGCATTTTTCTCACCCATTCCAACTCCCGCCTAAAGGTATTGCGATTCTTTTCTCTCTCACTGGCCTCCACCTCTTCGCGCATCGCCTTCTTCTCTACAAAATATCCGTAATTCCCTTGATAAGAATACAAAACGCCCCTGTCCAACTCCAATATTTTATTGCAAACACGATCCAAAAAATAACGATCGTGCGTCACCAACAACAACGTCAAATTTTTATCACTCAAATACTCCTCCAGCCACTCAATCATATCCAAATCCAAGTGGTTGGTAGGCTCATCCAAAATCAACAAATCGGGCACATCAATCAAAACCCTCGCCAAAGCCACACGCTTCTTTTGTCCGCCACTCAACACGCCCACCGGCTTGGCCATATCCGATTCATGGATATTCAATTTGCCCAAAACCTGCTTCGCCCTGGCTTCGTAATCCCAACTCTCCGACATCGTCATTTCCGTGGTTGCCAAATCCAAGCGCTTTTCCGTTTCATCCGAAGGGGCCTCAGAATAAGCAATCAACGCCGCCTCATATTCCTTCAAAGCCAAAATCGAAGGAGTAGTGCCCACAAATAGGTTCTCCAAGACCGAAATCGACTCATTCAAAGCCGGATCCTGGGGCAAATACTCCCAATTGATATCTTTTCGAATACTAAAATTTCCTGCATCGGGTTTGTCGTACCCGGCCAAAATATTCATCAAACTGCTTTTCCCTGAACCATTTCCAGCGATCAATGCCACCTTCTCACCACGACTCAATCCGAAGGTAATTTGATCAAACAATACCTTTTCATTCCAACTCTTACTGAGTCCTTCTACCGATAAATAATTCATGTTTTGCCTTTACCGCTCTAAAAGCAGCAGTTATTCCACAAAAATACGGCTTATTCACGGTCTCACTTGACCAAAATAATGAGATATTTGAGGCTACATAAAACGATGCGATTTACGATTCACTCTTTTTATTCCTGTTTCCTCTGTTTTCTTTGTTGGACTTCACCGGATGAGCTTCTTTGTCAGTCAAACCAACCCCAAGGAGAAATCCCGAATCAGAATATTCCCCTTCAACAAAAAATACTCAGACCCCCATTCCACCAAGAACGCTTTTTCGGACACTTCAAAGGCACACTAAACATTTATAAAAACGCCACCGAATTGGGCATGACCGCCACCATGGAGATCATTTTTGGTCCGCCCATCACCACCCCAACCACAGAAAACAGCCTCAATCCACAACTGCGATATCCCTTTATCATCAAATACGATGGCGATATCCGCCGCTACCAATTGGTGGTCGATGCCCACAACCCCAACAACCTATACATCGATGAAATGAACGGCATTCACATCGATGCCTCCTTCTTCAACAACACCTTATTTTCTGAATTTACTGTCTATGACAACTCCAAAGCATCGGATTTCGCAGTTATCAGCAGTACCATTTACAGCAGCTACAAATTTTTTGGCGATTCGATACAGTTCACCGTCACTTCTCAGCGTGCCCATGCAAAATCGCAGAACAAGGACACCCTACATATTGTGCCGCGCATCAATCCGATCGATGGAAAAATCACCGGATACGATACCACCGAAATCCCCGCCGTAAAGTCTTTTCCCATTCAATCGTATCAAACTGCCACCCTCGTTCGAACACCCAACGCAGCACCCAGTCAAGGTCGCATCGAAAGACTTCATTATTTCCCCTCCACTTTCGTGACCGCAAGAATCGTAGATGTTTGGTTACCGAGCGATTATAAGCCTGAAAAAAAATGCGGGGTGATTTACCTGCACGATGGTCAAAATCTATTCGATGGCAAC
>CAZZKP010000056.1:0-11799 GCA_964654675.1 uncultured Bifidobacterium sp.
CTCAAAATCAAATTTATTCTTGGCGATTTTCTTCGACAGTCTCTCAGCTTCCTCCTCGTCAAACGCCATCTGCGCCCGCTCAACCAGAGAAACTACATCACCCATACCCAAAATTCGACCAGCCATACGGTCGGGATAGAAGACATCCAAGGCCTCCATCTTCTCGCCCATACTCACAAACTTAATCGGCTTATTTACTACCGATTTGATGCTCAACGCCGCACCACCCCTGGTATCACCATCCAACTTTGTAAGCACCACACCCGTGAAATCCAACACATCGTTGAAGGCTTTCGCCGTTAACACCGCGTCCTGACCTGTCATTGAATCCACCACAAACAAAATCTCATGCGGCTTCACCGAACGCTTCAACTGAGCGATTTCATTCATCATCTGCTCGTCAATCGATATACGACCAGCCGTATCCACCACAACTACATTGTGATTGTTCTTTTTGGCATATTCGATGGCATTTTCTGCAATCGAAACGGGGTTGTTGTTGTCGTCTTCACTGTAAACATGAACGCCCACTTGCTCACCCAAAACCTTCAACTGCTGTCTGGCTGCAGGACGATATACGTCGCCCGCTACAAACATCGGATTTCTACCCAAACCCTTCAGGTATTTACCCAATTTTCCAGTGAATGTCGTTTTACCCGATCCCTGCAATCCTGCAATTAATATCACGGTTGGACTCGCATTTAACTGCAAATCAATCTTTTCACCACCCAATAACACCACCAATTCATCATGGACGATTTTGGTTAGTAATTGACCCGGTGATACTGATTTGATTACCTCTTGGCCCTTGGCTTTCTCTAAAATGGTATCCGTAAAATCCTTGGCAACCTTAAAGCTAACGTCGGCCGCTATCAAGGCACGACGAATTTCCTTTACGGTATCGGCCACGTTCAATTCATTGATGCGTCCTTGTCCTTTGAGCGATTTAAACGCCTTCTCTAACCGGTTTTGTAGGTTCTCAAACATAGGTTTTGCAAAGTTACAAAAAGCATCCCCTCATCGGTTCAAAAAATCCAATTACCTTTGTTCAAATGAAATTACGCAATCTTCTCCTTCTCGCCTTCTCGATTGCCGTTTTGGCAAGTTGCACAAACAAATCAAAGAGTGTTAAATCGGCTTATGAAATGAACTTGGCCGCAGGTGATTACCGCTCCGCCATTGTCACCCTGGAGCTTTGGATGGCCGAAGACAGTAGCATTCAATCATGGGCATACGATAGCCTTGCGCATTTTCATTACTTCCATACCGCATCCACCGATCAGAATGTAAGGAACCCAAAAACTGCCATGTTCTTCGTTGACCGCGGATTAAAAATCAAACCAAAAAACACATTTTTGCGCGAAATCAAAGCGAAATTGCTTTTGGAAGAAGGCAAAGACACGGCCAGCATTGTAATATTTAAAGAGTTGTGGGATGAAACAAAGGACCAGACCTTTTGGTGGGATATGTGCTTTGTGGAAATGGCGCGCGGCGATATGATGGGTTGCGATTCAATGGTAAGCAAAGCTTTGGCTGATCCAAAAATTATGGATAAAAAAGTCCGTATGGAACATATCGCCGCCGGAATCAAGGAAGAAGTAAATGCAAAAGCCGCCTATATTTATCTCCAAGCCTTAATGCTGAGAAGCACAGGCAATATCATGGCTTGTGCAAATGCCCTTCAAGCTGCCCTCGAAATCGAAAAAGACTTCTATGCCGCCAAACAGAGCATCGTAGACCTCCAAAGGGCTTACGCACAGCAGCAGGGACAAAAAACTAAATAGTAGTGGGATTTAAGACTCCTCTACCAAAACACGCTTCAAAGTAAATTCGTCCTTGAGGACGTGGTAAGCCATTTCGCTGTAATACATCAAACCATCGATCACCCTTGGCAAATCAGCCGGTTGGAAACTCATTCCGGGTAGTCGGTAAATCAATGCAACCACGTTGTCCTTGGCGTTGTAAGTAAATTTTCCGTACAACAAATTCAAATTCACGGTTAACAATTCCTCCAAAAATGCCTCACGCTGCAATGTGGGCGCATAGCAAAATGGAATGGTTATTTGAACAGTAGTAGGGTCTTCTTCAAAGATAAAATAGTTCCAAGGCGACCGTTGCTCCGCGGCCCAAGCATCCAAATAAATTGGCGTATCGTTGCGCATCAACAACCACTGCCCTTCTTCATCGCCACGCGCCGCTGCCGGATCTACTCCCACATCATGAATTGCCTTCTCTACTTGAAATACCAAATCCTTAAATTCCATTTGACAAAGTTCTGCAAAATCGGCCATATCCCCCGTTTGGTTTTGCGATTATTTTATCGGTAACTTGCGTTTTGAATACTAAGTGTATGATTGACACCAATACAAAAAGGTTTTCGGCCACCAGTCTGTTTACCATCGCCCTGGCGATTGCTAGCTCCAGCACCTCCTGCGGCTTGTTCCACAATAAAGGAACCCTCGATTACAATTCCGTTGTGGATCCGAGGGATGAGCCAATGCCCGCAGAACCAAATCAACAAGTCCCATGGGAAGATGAAGAGATGGCCCCTGTTAGCGCAGATTACGAAGATCTTTCTTGGTGTTTGAACGACGTGATTTATGAGGTCAACGTGAGGCAGTTTAACAAGGGCGGTACGTTCCAATCGTTCAAGCCCGAAATTCCGCGCATCAAAGCATTGGGCGCCGATATCCTTTGGTTTATGCCGGTGTATCCCATCGGACAGTTGAATCGAAAAGGGGGGTTGGGCAGCTACTATAGTATTAAGAATTACCACGACATCAATCCCGAGTTTGGCACGCTTAGCGATTTCAAAGACGTAGTGTCAGCCGCGCACAACGAAGGCATGAAAGTCATCCTCGATTGGGTGGGCAACCACACCGCATGGGATCATCCTTGGGTTACCGAGCACCCCGATTGGTACGTGCACGACAGCACTGGCAAAATTGTGACGCCTTGGGATTGGACAGACGTGGCCCAGCTCAATTTCAAGAACCCTGAACTCCGCAAGGCGATGATCCAAGAGATGAAATTTTGGGTGGATGAATGCGGTATCGACGGATTTCGTTGCGACGTGGCTTTCTTGGTGCCACGCAGCTTCTGGGAAGAGGCAAGGAGGGAGTTAGAATCTCGCAAAGCATTGTTTATGCTCGCCGAAATGGAGAACAACAAAGACGTGGATCCCAACCCACCCGGGTACATGGAGAAAGCATTCAATGCCTATTACGGTTGGACCTTACACGCCGCGTCGGCAGACTGTGCCAAAGGCAAAATCACCGGCCGCGAGTTCGTGAATAAATTCACCGAAGCCCGCGCCTTATTCCCGGAAAAATCCATGATGATGAGCTTCCTCACCAACCACGATGAGAACTCTTGGAATGGTACCGTGGAAGAAAAATACGGCGACCACTGGCAGGTATTCAGCGTGCTCAACTACACCCTGCAAAATAGTTTGCCCCTGATTTATAACGGGGAAGAAGCCAACAATACCAAGCGATTGCTATTCTTCGAAAAAGATCCCATTACTACATGGGCCGATACCTCTCGTTACGCTTGGTATCGCACCATGAACCACCTGAAACACACCCATCCTGCCCTAAGAAATGGCATGTGGGGCGGCAAAGAAGAGGTGCTAAAAGTCACCGGTGGCGATGAAAATGTTTATGCCTTCCGAAGAATAAGTCAATTAGAAACAATAACCGTCATCGTCAACCTAAGTGGCAAACAACAATGGATTCAGGCTGTGGGCGACCGCGTACTCACCGGGAACGAAAAAACCTATGTGAAATCACCCGTGTCGATCAAACACATCGGGCAGGGCATGCCCCTGGATGGATGGGGTTACGCCATCATTATTGATTAAATTAATATTGCAATATCACAATACAAAATCATTGAAATGAGCACCAAAAAACTCTCTTTCTGGCAAATATGGAACATGAGCTTTGGCTTCTTGGGTATCCAATTTGGTTTCGCTTTGCAGGGCGGGTATATGTCACGCATTTTTCAAACCCTCGGTGCAACGGAAGACGGTATCCCTATGCTATGGATAGCCGCTCCCCTCACAGGATTGATTGTGCAACCCATCATCGGATATTTGAGCGATCGGACTTGGCATAATAAGTTGGGACGACGCAGACCGTATTTCTTGGTGGGTGCAATACTGAGTTCATTGGCCTTGTTCTTCGTGCCCTATTCAAGCACCCTGTGGATGGCAGCCGGATTCCTTTGGATCATGGACGCATCAATCAACATTTCGATGGAACCATTCCGCGCCCTCGTGGCCGATAAACTACCCGATTCTCAGCGTTCCTACGGCTTTGTGGTGCAGACACTCATCATCGGCGTAGGCACATGGGTCGCATCGAATTTGCCATGGTTTATGAGCTATTTGGGGGTATCAAACGAAGCACCGGAAGGACATATTCCGCCCTCTGTTTTGTGGTCATTTGCCATCGGAGCCCTGGTTTTCATGATCTCCATTCTTTGGTCGATTTTTACAACCACCGA
Source organism: uncultured Bifidobacterium sp. (assembly GCA_964654675.1). GTDB lineage: Bacteria > Bacteroidota > Bacteroidia > NS11-12g > UBA955 > UBA955. The sequence continues at coordinate 4,510 of CAZZKP010000056.1, forward strand.
AGAGCCACCGGCCGACCTAGAAGCTTTCCGAAAAGAGAATGCCGAAAGCAAAGGATTCTTTAATGGCATCTTAGAAATTGTCAAGAATTTCAAAGACATGCCAGGCATCATGTGGAAACTCGGTGTGGTGCAATTTTTTAGTTGGTTTGCTTTCTTTACGATGTGGTCTTTCGCCACGCCAGCCCTAACCGAACACGTCTATCATGCAGCGATGCCGCAACATGGCGATGCAGATTTTGACGCCAAAAACAATTTATACAACCAAGCCGCCAACATCGTAGGAAGCTCTATGGGAATGTACGGTTTAAGTTCGATGGCGTTTGCGCTGTTGTTAACCTTCGTGACAGCCAAAAACGGAATCAATCGCAGACTCGTCCATATGCTTTCTTTGCTTGCCGGGGGTTTGGGTTTTATCCTAATGACAACCGCCCACGGTCGTTTTGAAACAAGCGACCCCGATTCCTTTGTTTATTTGACAAACGACGGAATTCTGAACTTGGCCTTTGCCCTTATCGGTATTTCTTGGGGTAGTATTTTGTCGATGCCCTACGCCATATTATCCAGTGCTGTGAAACCCGAAAAAATGGGCATTTCCATGGGCATTTTTAACATGTTCATTGTCATTCCACAAATTGTTGCGGCATTGGGTGGTATCAATTGGGCCTATAAAACATTCCTAGGCGATGATATCATAAACACCATGGTATTGGCAGGAATCAGCCTCATCATTGGCGGAGCCAGTACCTTGTTATTGCCCAAACAAAAGGGGTAATTTATCCGATCGACTTCCTTTTGCTCAGCAAATAAAAGACATAACCCACGGCGGCAGTGGACAATCCATATAAACTCTCCGTAGGTTTGTCTTGCACAAAGAAAATTGCAACCGCACCTGTAGTTACCAAAAACAATATCGGTGTAATGGGATAGCCCCAAGCACTGTAACCTTGTGGCTTGCCTTCTCGGAATCGCAAAATCATCATCCCCAATACAGTAAGCATCGTAAACAAGCTCAGGGTAAAAGCAATGTAATAAATGAGTTGGGGGAAATCCATGGCAAACAACAAAATCAATGAAACCACCAACTGAACCACGATCGCAATTCGCGGATTTCCGTCGGCTTCACGCTTTGAGATAAACCCCAAACTAGGAATGTTTTCAAACATTTTCGCCAACACACGAGGTCCAGTAAATACCATTGAACTAATCGTAGAAACCAACAACAGACTGATGATTCCGCCCATCAATTGTCCAATTTTTGTACCCAAAATCGCCTCGGCTGCAACCAAGCCCACTTCCTTTACACCCACCAAATTTGCAATTGCGGTTGACTTCATAAGGACCATGTTTAAGAGAACATACAAGGCCGTCACAATGAGGGTACCCAACAAAATACTGCGCGACAAATTGCGATTGGGATTTTCGATAGACCCCGCAATGTAAGTACTCGCATTCCATCCACTGTAGGCAAAACTCACCCATATCAAACTGGTCGCAAATGCCGGTGTAATCAATGTACCGAGTCCAAAAAATCCACCCCCAGAATTACTCCCATCAACAGTTGCTGATCCCAAAGCACCCGAAGCAGCAAAAGTGGATCCAAATATTTCGCGGAAGCTCTGCGCACTTGGAAGAAAATCCACCGGTTGTGTTCCCAATGCAAACCCTACAACGATGAACAACACAATCATAGAAACCTTAAGCACGGTAGAGCCCTTTTGAAAATCTAAACCCAGCCTAGCATTCCACCAGTGAATTGCGCTGATCACAACAATGATCACCACGGCCAAAGCCATTTCATTCACCCCAGGCCAAACACCATGCACATAAGCCCCCAACGCGATGGCGGCCCCGGCGATTGGCGCCGCAAATCCCACCGTAGAACTCACAAAACCCGCAACAAATCCCAAAGCCGGATGAAAAATCTTGGATAAAAAGTAAAATTCCCCACCGTCTTCAGGCAAACGCGTAGCCAATTCGGCATAACAAAAGGCCCCACAAAGCGCCAACAATCCGCCCACCAACCAAATCATGACAATCCCAAAGCCCGATTGAATATCAAACAATTGAAATCCCAAACTGGTAAAAACCCCGGTACCTATCATATTGGCAACCACAATGCTCATGGCCCCAAACAAATCAACGTTCCTTCTTTTATTACTGCTCATTGATAACTGCCTAAAGGAGCGAAATTACGGATGAAAATAGCATTTCGCGGAATCTGTGTACTTTTGTTGCATGCTTTCCTCGCAGAATTTTTTTACAGTCGACATACACACACACATCATCCCAGAAAACCTACCCCGCTGGAAAGAGAAATTTGGGTATGGAGAGTTTGTCCAACTCGAACACCACAAACCCTGCTGCGCCCGAATGATGATGGACGATGCCTTTTTCCGCGAAATTGAAAGCAATTGCTGGGATCCAGAACAACGACTCAAAGAATGCGGACATCATCATGTTGATGTTCAAGTCCTAAGCACCATCCCCGTGATGTTTAGCTATTGGGCTGAACCCAAACACTGCTTGGAAATATCCATGTTTCTCAACGATCACATTGCCGACGTTTGTCATCGTTACCCCACCCGTTTCGTTGGACTTGGCACCCTTCCGATGCAGCATACCGTACTGGCAATTCAAGAATTGCGCCGATGCAAAGAAATTGGACTGAAAGGCATACAAATTGGGTCTCACATAAACCACATGAACCTAAACGACCCCTCTCTTTTCCCCATTTTTGAGGCGATGCAAGAGTTGGATATGGCGCTATTTGTTCACCCGTGGTGGTATTCAGCCAACAAAAAAATGCAAAACTATTGGCTGCCATGGCTCGTTGGAATGCCCATGGAAACTTCACTCGCAATTTGCTCAATGATCTTTGGGGGAATTTTTGAAAAATTGCCCCGATTGCGCGTAGCATTTGCCCACGGTGGAGGAGCATTCCCCGCAACAATTGGACGCATTGAACACGGCTGGCAAGCCCGCCCCGATCTGGTGGCCGTAGATAACATCCACAATCCAAAAAAATATCTCGGTCAATTCTGGCTCGATAGCTTGGTCCACGACCCAAAAATGCTGGAAGTTGTGGTTGATTTGGTGGGACCCAACAGAATCACTCTAGGCACAGACTACCCATTCCCTTTGGGCGAAGACAATCCCGGTGAACTCATTCGATTATCCAATTATTCAGACGACATCAAAGCCATGATGCTGGGCACTTCAGCCTTGGAATGGTTGAATATGTCTTTGGCAAATTTCAAATAGAAAAGCGTTATTACGAAACCCTTTCTCATGGTTTGCATTGAACGGCTACTCATTTTTCGTGACGCGAGTGATGACCTGGTCGATGGCTTCGAAATCATACCCCTTTCCCACCAAGTATCGCTTGAGTTTAAACACCCGCTCTAGGTGAGAGTTCCCCTTGATCAGGGGCCACTTTTTTTCCGCCAAGGTATCCAGGGTTTTGAGGTAATCTTCCAAACCCAAGGAGGCCAGCGCTTGTTGTATGAGTTTTTCTCCAACGCCTTCCCGCTTGAGTCCCTGCTTGATTTTGGCTTTGCCCCAACCCTTAATTTTAAATTTGCCGCGGGCATATGCCATCGCAAATCGTTCCTCATTGAGGAAGTTTGATTGCATGAGTTCTACCAAAAGCACATCGGCATCCAAAGAACTCAGACCATAGCCCAACAATTTGCGCTTCACTTGTTGGTGACTGCGCTCCTGGTAGGCACAGAATTTTTCAATTTTGGGTCTGGCCTGAGAAGGTGTCAATGTCTTTTTAAATGCCGGTTGCTCCATGCTCGTTTACAAAAATCATCCGTTTTCCATTCCCAATTGCAAAAAATCTAAGGGCGATATCACAGAAATTCCACAATGTTTGAAATCGGCTACATTTCGGGTGATTATCATATCGCACTCCGATTTTGCCATCGCGACCTGTAAGGCATCTTCAAAGTCTCTCATCCCCATAAACAACGCATCGGAGCATGCATTTGGGGCAGAGCCCAAACAGGGTATCGAGACGCAAAATTCTCGCAGTAACAACATGGTTTGATCATGGGAAAATTCCTTGCGGATGAGATAATAAACTGTACCTAACGTGAGTGAGCTAATTCTGAAATCATAGGTGCGCTTGCGCGCCAAATAAACAATCTCCTTGGCCGCTGAATAATGATTGGGACGTTGTAGTATAAAGTCAAGTACAACATTGGTGTCAATTAAAATCGCCATGATAAAACTTATGAATGTTTTTTCAAACGCTCCTGATAGACCAATTCTTGGATTTGGGCGTCGGAAAGGGCTGCATAACTGGATATCAATCCCCCAAATTTTACGATGAATTCGTCCGCATCACTGTTGGATGGGGTTGGTGGCGCGGTATTACGATTCGACAGTTGTTGCGCGAAGAACTGCTCTACCATGGCTGACAGCGACTGTCCATCCGCCGACACCCGACGCTTCATACGATCAACCAGATCGGCATCGACCAACAAGGTCAGTTTCTTTTTCATACGTACAAATGTATTCATTTTTGCTACGTACGATTCTACTTTTGTTGTCATTGCTTCAAAATTGTCCCAGAAAAACAATGATTCCATAACCACTGATAAAGAATGCCAAACCCAAAAAATCTTTGGGAATTTTTGCCAAATTCTGTCAAAAAGTTATTGGTTCACAAATAAAAACGCTCCCTCATCGGAATCGATATGACAAAATTTCAGTTCGATTGATTTGGTACACAGATTGACAATCCACCGGCATGAGAACAGGACAAATTTCAGTTCAATCAGAGAACATCTTCCCGATTATTAAAAAATTCCTGTACACTGACCAGGAAATTTTTCTTCGAGAATTGGTAAGCAACGCAGTGGATGCTACCAAAAAACTCAGTACACTTTCACGCGTGGGTGAGTTTGAAGACCCCATCGACAACTGTAAAGTAGAAATCAGCTTCGATGAGAAAGCAAAAACCTTGACCATTTCAGATTCTGGGATTGGAATGACAGAAGAAGAGGTGGAGAAATATATCACTCAATTGGCTTTTTCTGGTGCGCGCGAATTTGCTGAACAGTGGAAAGACAAAGATCCGGACCAAATGATTGGTCATTTTGGACTCGGATTTTACTCCGCATTTATGGTATCCAAAAGTGTTACCATCGAAACAAAATCTTACCAAAAAGGAGCCCAAGCCGTTCATTGGGATTGCGACGGCGCAACCAGTTATAACATCGGAAAAGGCAAGCGCAAAAAACGTGGAACAGATGTGATTTTGCATCTCACCGATGAGGATGCTGAAACGTATTTATCCAAATGGAAATTGCGCGAATTGCTCCGCAAATACTGTCGTTTCCTCCCCATTCCTATCACTTTTGATGGTGAAGATATAAACAACACGCAACCCATCTGGACGAAGAAGCCTGCGGAATTGGAAGCGGATGACTACAAAAAATTCTTTGAAGAATTGTATCCCGCGCAAGAAGCCCCTTTATTCAATATTCACATTAACACAGACTACCCGTTCAACCTAACTGGTGTTTTGTATTTTCCCAAAGTGAATGAGGCAATCGACAACCGTCAGAACCGCGTTCAACTGTATTGTAATCAGGTTTTCGTCACAGAAGATGTGAAAGATGTATTGCCCGAGTATTTGGTGTTGTTGAAAGGAGTGATAGACTCACCAGACATTCCCTTGAACGTATCGCGCAGTTCTTTGCAGAGCGATGCCAATGTGAAGAAAATCACCCAGCACATCAGCAAAAAGGTCAGCGACAAATTGAACGAATTGTTCAAAGCCGATCGCACCGATTTCGATGGAAAATGGGAGTATTTGGATTTGTTTGTGAAGTATGGCATGGTGGCCGACGAGAAGTTTGCGGAACGCACCAAGGACATTTGCTTGCTCAAAACCACTGAAGGAAAATTGCACACCATCCAAGAGTGGATTGATCATGCGAAAATCAACCAAACAGACAAAAACGGCGAAACCGTGATTCTCTATTCAACAGATGTGAACGTGCAGCACATGAACATCAAAGCAGCCAAAGACAAAGGCTATGAGGTGGTTGTATTGAACGGTCCTTTGGATACGCATTTCGCAGGATGGGTAGAGGGCAAATTTGAAAAGGTCAAATTCCGCTGCGTGGATGGTGGTCCGATGGATCAATTGATCGAGAAAGAAGTTACCATCGAGTCCGTTTTGAGCGAAGAACAACGCAAAACATTGGAAGATAGCGTGAAAGCAATCGTCAACGAGTTGGCCTTTGACGTGAAAATGGAGTCATTACCACCGCAAGACGATTTTATTTCAGTCCATAGAAATGAGTGGGAACGCAGGATGGAAGACATGGCAAAAATGGGCAATGGTTTTCCTTATGGAGGCATGGGCCTAAATAAACAAACAATGGTTGTTAATACAAATCACCCGTTGGCTGGAAAGGTTTTGGGCAAAGAGGGTGACGGTAGAAATGACTTGTTACAATACTGCATGGACTTGGCGATGTTGCAACGCGGTCAACTTCAGGGCGAATCATTGGAACGATTCGTCAAGAAGGCTCAAGGATTTATTTTGGATTGATATCCTGTATCCGACACACAACGCCTAATACTTGTGTACCATTGCAAGTGAAAAAATGACAATGAAAATAAAAAGGCCCGCGATTGCGGGCCTTTTTTTGCTAATCTATACGAATAAATAATTAGTCTTTATCAGCTTGGGTTAAAGCGTAGATAACCAAACCAAATCCGATTTTGTTCACTGCATCACCGATGTTGTAAACAACATCCATCACACGAGTGTCTGCGCTGAAAGTAATCCCAAACAAACCTCCTGGAGTACCCAAAATGTAACCCAAAGGATAAATTGCCCAACCTACCAAAACAAACCAAGCCAAAGTCTTTGTTGCTTTTGCTACTGCAGGTCCCGCTGTATTTGCCAAAGCAGCTACTTCGCCGAACCATACCAAATAAGCGATGTAGAAATAAGCAGCGCCAGAGATTACTCCCCACAATACGCTGTTATCACGCCATACGGCTTCTCCAAAATACCCGGTTACCAACATCACAACTGAAGCGAAAATCAACTTCCACAACAAGCCCGATTTAGCACCTGCCTTTTTGGTGATCAAATAAAACTCAACACACATCAAAGGAACAGTCAACAACCAATCTACATATCTAAAAAATGTAGGTGATGTTTGGTGTTCCATGAAGAATCCGCGCATGTAATAGTAATGCACGGCTGCAATGAAGGTAATCAATCCTGATACCAACATAGATGTTCTCCAACGTTCTGCA
>CAZZKP010000057.1:0-11776 GCA_964654675.1 uncultured Bifidobacterium sp.
CCCTCCCCCTTTTTTATGATTTTGAAAATAACTTCCGGGTTGGAAGTGGCATCACTGCATTATGATTTTGGAATCACCAATTTCTGTCCAGGTCGAATGGCAGTGGGATTTTTTAAGTGGTTTCTTTTGGCAATGGCTTCATGGCTTACGTGGTAAATTTGCCCAATTCGATAGAGGTTTTCACCATTTTTGACAACGTGTATCTGCTCGTTTCCAAGGCTTGGTGTTCTTGTTGGCGGAATTGAGGCACCCGATGTTGAATTCGTTGGTCGAATGGGTGAATGGCTTCGGGAGGGATTTGTTCCAGGATTTGCAACTACTCTGGACACTTCGCGGCGTTGAGTTCCTGTTGCTGGAATGATATTTACGGTGTCATTGCTATTGTTACGGATTGATGAGTGGGCTGGGAGGTGGGTGGTTGAATTCGCATCAACGGTAGAATCGAATCGCAAGGAATCGCCCATGGTTTTGGCATTAAAATCTCGAACAAGTGCCTTCATACTCGTATGTACGGTATTGCTGAGGGCAGTAATATCAAGGGTATCGCGGAAATTGACTTTGTTGTAGGCTTGCATCAACGAAAGGGTAAAAAGTTGACCTTGTAATGCGTATCCGGCGGCATTGAAATGCAATTTATCCGAAATTGTGAGTTGGTGATTGTACCAGGTGTGGAGTGAGCCCCATCCGCCCATGGCCGCATTTAGGTCGTATAGGGTGAGTTTTTCGCGGGCTGCAATTGTTTTGAGTTGATTGTTTACCGGACGTTGCATGGGTGGGATTCTGTTGCGACTTCGGGTATCGGGTGCGGTGGTAAGGATGATGGCTGTTTGTGGGCAGGCGAGGCTCAATTTGTGCAAAAATGCTTGTACTTGTTGGGTATAAGCTAGGGTGTCGAGCTTGCCATTGTATGCTTCATTTGTGCCAAACGAGAAGATGATGATATCTGGATTGAGGTGCTGTATTTGTTCGATTGTCCAAGGTGCTTTGTCGATGAGATGGGTAAATTGTGCACCAACAACCCCACAGTGATGGTAAACGACACCTCTTTGTTTATTGGGGATGAGTTCAAATCCGTAGAATCCGAAGTGGTTTTGGTTGGGGCCAATTTTTGAGAGGGTGATTTGAAATTGGTTTGTGGATGAGGTGGATTGGAAGGAACTGATGCCCCATCCGGAGGGATAGAATTGGCTGCCGGTCCATTGAAAGGGGTTGGAGAGTGTGGGTGAGTAGGACTGGGAATCGGCGGAATGCCAGATATTGATTTTTTGAAACTGGGGTTCGTTAAATTTTTCGTTGAATTCGATGCTGAGGCTACTTGCGCTGCTTAGGGTTGTGGCTCCATAGCCTGTGAGGCCTAAGGGTGCTTTGAGTCCGCCTGTCATTGTTTTTAGTCCTATCCAGACGCCCAAGGGTTTCACCACTGTGCCACGTGGACCAAAACTCTTTGCTAGGGCATAGGGGAAGAGGATGCCTTGACCTGCGTTGCCATAAAATCCTTGAAGTTGTTTTCGTATTTCACCACTAAAGTAGTCGCCTTGAATATGACTATCACCAATTTGTATGATGGTAAATAGGGTATCGGATGTTATTTGTCTCACGGAGCCGCCCGGAGCGGAGCGAACGGGCGGGTATTTGGATTTAGGGGCATCCGAATGGGTGGTTTCTGGGTTGTTTAACCAAACATTATGCAATTTTTGCAACGCCAATTTTAGTTTTGGCGATTCTTGCAACGCATTGCAGGGCAGACAAATAACCGAACTATCTTGCGGGCCAATTGCATTTGTGGTATCGTTGCCTTGGTGGGATTGAGAAAGGAGGGGATGAATCCAAAGGATGGAGCAATAGAAAAAAGTCGCGACAATTCTCATGGTTAGAATTGGAAGTAAATGAAGGGTTGAACCACGTCGTCTTTGAACTGAATGATAATCTGCAACGCAATTGTCATCCAGAGTATCCATGTAAAAGTGGGTAGAATTTGAATTTCTTGGAAGAGTTTTTCTTTGAGTTTGGGCGGAAAGAATGCGATGGTTGCTGCTATGATGAGCAATATTCCCATTTCGCTTCGAGAAACCCAGAATCCTGCAAAATCTTTCCATGACGTGTGAAATACAATTTGCTCGATACTCGCAAATGCCGAGCCAAAGGAAGTGGCTCTGAAAAAGATCCAACAAAAAGCGACAAAGTGGAAGGTGATCAAAATGCCGAGGATTCGCGACAATTGATGGTTGTTTTCTTTGGGGAAAAGCTGTTTCCATGCTTTATGGAATGCCAAGGCCAAACCATGGGCTAGGCCCCAGAATACAAATCGCCAATCGGCGCCGTGCCAAAATCCTCCTACCAACATTGTAATCAGAAGGAAAAGGTAGGTGTTGAATTCGCCTTTTCTGTTTCCTCCCAAGGGAATATAGATATAGTCTTTCAGCCAACTGCTGAGGGAAATATGCCACTTGCGCCAGAATACGGTGACGTTGGAAGATGTGTAGGGGTTTTCGAAATTCTCTTTGAGTCGGTATCCGAGCATCAACGCAATACCAATGGCAATGTCTGAGTAACCCGAGAAGTCGAAGTAAATCTGAAAGCTATAGCCATACATGGCCAATAGATTTTCGGCGCCCGAAAAGTTCTGTGGAAGTTCGTGTACGATATCTACGTATTTGCCAATGTAATCGGCAATAAATAGTTTCTTGAGCAAACCACTCATGATCCGCAACAAGCTTTCTTTGTAGAGAGAGGCGTTTATGGGTTGCGGATCGACAATTTGAGGTAAGAAATCTCTCGCTCTCACGATGGGTCCTGCCACCAGGTGGGGGAAGAACGTCATATAGAATGCGTAGTCGCTGATATTTTTTGAAGCCGGAATTTCATTGCGATATACATCCATCAAATAACTGATTGATTGGAATGTGTAAAATGAAATACCTATGGGAAGGAACAGGTTGTGGTCGGTGAATTGGGTGCCAAAAAGTTCGTTGCAGTTGTGAATGAAGAAGTTGGCATATTTGAAATAGAGCAGGAAGGAAAGGCTGTAGGAGAGCGAAATCCAAAGCAGTATTTTTTTTGCGATGCCCGATTTTTTCTGAATGAATAAAGCGAAAAGGTAGTCGCTTAGAATCATCAAGGCAAATAGTCCAAGGAATGGTCCGCTGGATTTGTAGTAGAAAAACAGAGAGAAAGCGATGATATAGGCTTTTCGCCACGCATTTCTTTGGATGATTGCCGCATAAAAGATGAGGAAGATGCCAAACACAGCGAGAAAAGAAAACTCGGTAAAGAACCAAGGTTCTTTGGTGGAATAACTAAAAATCCTCTGCAGCAATTGAGGGTCGTGCAGGGGAGCGAAAATGTTATTGATCCAATTAGTATCCACGGTATTTCGCTGCATTAAGGGTTATTATGGCGGATCGGAAGGGCCGGCCGCGCTTGCGCGGCGGCTTCATTGCCATCTTGTATTTTGCAGAGGTCTGTAGCCAATTGGCCACACTGTCCATCCATACACGGTAGCCTTGAACATCGGGGTGACGGCCATCTCCGGCTCGGGTGAGGGTTAGGTTTTTGGTCAAGAAGAATGTCCCTGAATCCGCAGAACTCTTAAAGACTTTGTTGATTCCGTAGTCCTCGTCCCAATTGGCCGGGCCAATCCATGCGTAAGGAATATTCCGTAGTTTCTTTGCCAACTGGTTCGCCGCAATTTTCCTGGCTTTGAGATCGCGCGCATACAATTCGTTCAGTCCAAAGACTAAGAATATGTATGTTGGTTTGAATCGGGCAATGATCTTGTCTATTGTGTCGGATCGGCCAAAATTAAAAACCGTAGCCGAATACCATTCCATCGATAAAACAAGTTTATGTCCGTTGGCCAAACAATAGTCGTTCAGTGGATAGCGTAAGCCTCCACTTTCGGAATCACCAATGAGTAAAATGCGGTGCTTGGTAGTATCGGCAAAGACAGGCAATTCATAAGTGGGCAAAGTGAATACAGCACCCGAATGCGTTAGGAAAGGGAGCGCGGAATCTAAGGTTACATTTGATTTTGCTGTGTCTGGGATTGTGGTTGACTGTACTGCACTTTTGTCGGACCCTCCAGATTCGTCTAGGGAAGCCAACATCGCATCAACATCTTGGTTGCCCAATATTTGTTTCAACTCTACGCCTGCGAAGGAGAAAGCCTCGGGTCTGCAGCTGTAAACATATAACAAGAGTATGGGCAGTGCTATACTTAGACCGGCCCAAACGATGAGCCATGGGGAGGATTTTGAAACGGGTGTTGCGGCCGACGGCGATGAACCTTTCGCAACGGACTTTTCGCTAGAATTGTCTATTGGGCTGTGCGATGTGTTCTGGTCAGGAGTCAAAGTCTCGCAAAAATACTCGAATCAGGTCGACTTTTAATCGCACCAAAATTGGAAGTATAAACAACTTTTACGCAGTGCAGTGGCCGTTGATTTTGGGCCAAATCCTATCGAACGAAATTTTCGTCGCGCCTTTGTGCATATCGGCTGAATTAGTTGAGCGTGAGGTCGCCATGGCTATGTTCTTCACCTGGTGAAAGCGGAATTTCTCGCATCGATTTTCCTGAGCCTAGATGGATGACAATTTCTTTGGTGCCTAAATTGGTGATGCGGTGTCCTGACTGACTCACTTCAATTTTGATGGGTTCATTGTTGAGCAAGATTTGGAAGCCATATCCTTTCCATTGGGCGGGACAGTGTGGGTTGAGATAAAGGGTTTGGTCTTTGATGCGCAATCCCCCAAATCCTTGAACGATACTCAAATAGCTTCCTGCCATCGACGTAATATGGAGTCCGTCTTCGGTGTCGTTATTGTAGTTATCGAGATCCAATCTGGCTGTGCGCAAATACATTTCATAGGCTTTTTCTGTATCGCCAATCTTTGCCGCGAGGATGCTATGTACGCAGGGACTTAAAGAACTTTCGTGAACGGTGAACTGCTCGTAGAATTTGAAATTTCTGACATGGGTGTCGATATCGAAATCGTCTTCGAAAAAGTAAAGCCCTTGAAGGACATCGGCCTGTTTGATATAAACGCTACGCAGAATTCTATCCCAGCTCCATTTTTGATTGATGGGTCGTTGGGCGGGGGAGAGGTCGTTCACTGGGATGAGTTCTTTTTCAAGGAAACCATCGTGCTGCACAAAGACGCCCAGTTCTTCGTTATAGGGGAGGTAGATATTTTGGCAAACGTGTATCCAATCCTCGGTTTCTTCGGTGTGTGTAAATTGTGTTTTCTTGCAAATGGTTTGGAAAGCGGCGGCATGGTTTTGTTCCAACCATTGGGCGCACTCTGTGGTATATTTTAAACACCACTTGGCAATGTAACTCGTATACCAGTTGTTGTTTACGTTGTTTTCGTATTCGTTTGGACCGGTTACGCCGTGCATTTCGAAGCGATTTTTTCTGGTGCTCCAATGTACGCGTTGCTTCCAGAATCGGGCGATCCCAAGGAGAACCTCAAATCCGCCATCAAGCAAATAATTTCGGTCTCCGGTGTGTTGGATGTAGTTGTAAATGGCATAGGCGATGGCTCCGTTGCGATGTATTTCTTCGAAGGTAATTTCCCATTCGTTGTGACATTCTTCGCCGTTCATGGTGACCATAGGGTAGAGGGCGGCGCCGTTGTTGAAGCCCAGTTTTGTGGCGTTTTCGATGGCTTTGTTGAGCTGTTTGTAACGGTAAACCAACAATTGCCTTGAGATTGCAGCCTCAGCCGATACCAAAAAAAATGGCAGGCAATAGGCTTCTGTATCCCAATAAGTGCTGCCGCCGTATTTTTCGCCGGTGAAGCCTTTGGGGCCAATATTCAGGCGGGCGTCATCCCCGCAATAGGTTTGATTGAGGTGATAGATATTAAAGCGAACGGCTTGTTGGGCTTTCACATCTCCATCGATGCGTACATCTGTGGTTTCCCATTTTTTTGCCCACGCGGCGGCGCTCATTTTTAGTTGGTCGTCAAAGGAGGAAGCACTCATTTTCTCGAGGGCTTTTTTTACATGGAGTTCCAATGCTTCCGGGGCGTGATGGAAACTGCTGCCGGTGATGCAGTGTTTTACCCACGTGAGTTTTTTGGCAGCAGTGACAGCGATTTCATAAGTGTTGCTGGCAAACTTCTCATGGGTATGCGGTTTTGCAATATTGTTGTGTTTTACCCCGTCAATGAATGTTTCAAAGGCGATGGCATTGCTGACAATCCAATCGAGTTTTTTTGTTTTTACGGTTACCAGCAAATTGTGTTGGTTTACGTCTTGCTTCAGAGGTTCCCAAAATTTCTCATCGTAATTGGAGTCTTTGTTCGACACATCACCATCGAGGTAATTTTCAACGGTTATGGTGCAATCCTGAGACGGGGTTATATTGTATTGGAGTGCGCTATATTCTTTGTTAATTAAGGAATAAAATCGATGACTTTGGATGTCTAATTCTACGCCGTTTGTCATTTTTACTCGACACAGTCTGTTCAGTACGCCACGGTGCATGTCGAGTTCTCGATAAAATGCCAATACCTCTACTTTCGCCAAATCGAGCAATTCACCATTGATCCAGATGCGCAACCCGCTCCAATAGGTGGCGTTTAATACTTTGGCAAAGTACTCTGGGTATCCGTTTTTCCACCAACCCACACGGGTTTTGTCGGGGTAGTAAACGCCGCCCACGTATGTTCCTTGCAAAGAATGGCCGCTGTAGGTTTCTTCCAAATTTCCACGCTGACCCATCATGCCATTGCCGAGTGAAAAAACGCTTTCGGCAATTTCATTCATACTGGGATTGAAGCCTTCTTCGATAACTTTCCAGGCGTCTGCTTTGAAATATTCTATCATGGGGTTGAGAGGGGTAAGTGAAACGTTTACAGGTCGTTAAGAAGATCGAAATCGAATTCTCCAAGATTGTTGATATGCAGCAAAGCGCCGGGAAGGTCTTCGGGTTTGCCTATGCCAATGGCTTTCATTCCTCCGGCTATGGCTGCTTGCACGCCCGCTGCGCTGTCCTCAAAAACTAGGCACTGCGATGGGGGAAATCCGATCATATCGGCGGCTGTTAGGAATGTTTCGGGGTGTGGTTTGCCTTGTTTTACTTGACCCGCATCAACAATGGCGTCGAAGGCTTCCACAAGGCCAACGCGGGTGAGAACCATTGTCGCATTTTTGCTTGCTGAGCCCAAGGCAAGGGGCAATTTTCTTTTATCGACTTCGGCAAAAAATGCGGGAACACCTGGAAGAACATCCGTTGGTCCCATGTCTTTAACCCATTCCAGGTACCACTCGTTTTTTCTCACCAAATCCGCATCAAACTCTGAGTGGGTCAGGGTTTTGTTTGCAAGTTTTAGGATAAATTTTAGGCTATCTGCACGACTGACACCTTTGAGTTTTTCATTGTCGTCTCGCGTGAGTTTGTATCCATATTCTGCGGCCAATCGCTCCCAAGCCAGGAAATGAAAATGGGCGGTATCGCAGATAACCCCGTCTAAATCCAGGATTAACGCAATCATTATGCGGAGATTTTCAATTTTCTCAAATGGTATTCAACCAAATTGATCACCGGCTCTCGGGTAATTACACCTACGTTGATGCGGTGGATTTTGCACGCTTCTTTCAATAAGTCGCTGAAGTGATAAGCCACCGAACCCACGAAGTGAACGGGCACTTCTTTGTGATTTTCGTACTTCCAAATGTGAATATTGATGAATTTGCTAAAGCCATTGTAGATGAAATCTCTCACCCATTTTTCATCGCGATTGTCACTGAGGAAACGCATGAAGGAGGCTAAGTAAACGTTGGGATTTGGTTTGTTGTAAACGGCTTCAAAGATGCCTTCTTTGGTTAGGTTGAATCGTTCAATCAGTCCGTTGTGAATTTTTTCCGGTAACTCTTTGTAAAGGAACATGCGGAGTAGATCTTTTCCATAAAACGTTCCGCCGGCTTCATCGCCAAGCACATAGCCCAAGGCTGGAACCACTTCATGAATGTCTTGGCCATCGTAATAGCAACTGTTACTGCCTGTTCCGAGGATGCAAGAAATTCCGGGTTCATCGCCACAGGTTGCATAAACAGCGCCTGTTAAATCATGGTCAACGACAACTTGGGCTTTTGAAAAAACGGCTTGTAACGCTTTTTCGATTATGATGTTTCGTGATGCACTGCTTGCTCCGGCACCATAAAAAAACACATGCTCCACCATCGGGGCAACCGCGGCGAGCTCGGTGTTTTTGCGGATTTCACTTTCAATCAACTCCGTATTGTGAAAGAATGGATTGAAACCCATGGTATGAAATGATAAACGTTGAGATTCACCATCGGTAAATACCCAATCACATTTTGTGCTTCCGCTGTCTGCTACTAAAATCATAATAAAATCGATGCAAGTTAAAGAAAAAAGGCTTAGTGTCAAACAAACACTTAAAAAACAATTTTTTGCATAGCATTGTTATTTTGGGTTAATTTGTGGGATAGAGCGAAGATTGTTCATGTCGATTAGCCCATCTTTAAACCCCCACGTTTCTGTTGATTGCGTCATTTTTGGCTTCAGTAAGGAGACTTTGCGCTTGCTCCTCATCAAACGTACAGTTCCCAATGCAGTGACTGAGTTAGATGACAGTTATTACGCATTGCCCGGGGATTTGGTTAGAGACAATGAGAATTTGGATGAGGCGGCGGCTCGCGTGTTGAAGGAGTTGACGGGTTTAACGGGGATTTTCTTACAGCAATTTCAGGCTTTCGGCGATCCATTGCGAATCACAAAGGCGAAGGATAGGGCTTGGTTGCAGGGTGTGAGGCAGGATCCGGATGCGCGAGTTATCACGGTGGCCTACATGGCTTTGATTGAAAGTAGCAAGGTGGAAATTCAGCCCGGGTCGTTTAGCAAAGGTGCTGTTTGGTTGCCGATTGGCGAGATTCCTGAATTGGCATTTGATCACAATGAGATATCAGAGGGCGCATTGACAGCCTTGCGGGAAAAGGTTCAGATTCAACCGATTGCCTTTGAGTTGTTGCCGGAGAAATTCACCATGAGTGATTTACAGGCCTTGTACGAAACCATTTTGCAACGTGATTTGGACAAGCGCAACTTTAGGCGAAAAATGTTGAATTCCGGAATCATTGCAGCCCTGCCCGAAAAGCAACATGGAGTAAGTAATAAGCCCGCGCGATACTATGTTTTCAATCGAAATTTGTTTGAAAATGGACCCATGGGCTTCGTGAACCTCAAAATGGAGGGCACTTTCACATTGTTTAATTAAGATTGCCGTCGATTTTCAAGGATAACCCGTAACTTTGCGGCTCATTTTTCGTATATAATGCTTTCAGTTTCAAATCTTTCTTTGCGTTTTGGTAAGCGCGTTTTGTTTGAGGAGGTCAACCTCAAGTTCACCAATGGCAACTGCTATGGAATTATCGGTGCCAATGGGGCGGGTAAATCTACATTTTTAAAGATTTTATCGGGTGAAATCGAACCAAATACGGGCTCGGTAGATATCGACCCCGGCAAGCGTATGGCGGTTTTGAGTCAGAACCACTTTGCCTTTGATGAATATCCCGTTTTGCAAACGGTCATCCGTGGTCACCAAAAATTGTGGTCGATTATGGAGGAAAAAGAAGTTTTGTATGCCAAAGAGGATTTTTCCGAAGAGGATGGCATGCGGGCGAGTGAATTGGAGGGAGAGTTTGCTGAAATGGACGGCTGGAATGCCGAAAGTGATGCCGCGCAATTGTTGAGCAGCTTGGGAATCGAAGAGCAATACCACGAATATTTGGTGAAGGATTTGAACGGTAACCAAAAAGTTCGTGTGCTTCTGGCGCAGGCATTGTTTGGTAACCCCGATGTGTTGTTGATGGATGAGCCAACAAACGATTTGGATGTAGATACAATCCGTTGGCTAGAAGAATTTTTGGCAAATTTTGAAAATACTGTTTTGGTTGTCAGTCACGACCGTCACTTTTTGGACAATGTTTGTACGCATGTTTGCGACATTGATTTTGGAAAGATTCAGATTTTCAGTGGTAATTATACTTTCTGGTATCAGAGTTCTCAGTTGGCCTTGCGTCAGCGGTCTGATCAAAACAAGAAGGCCGAGGAAAAGAAGAAAGAATTGCAGGAATTTATCGCGCGATTCAGTGCCAACGTGGCCAAGAGCAAACAGGCTACGGCGCGTAAGAAGATGTTGGAAAAGCTGAACATCGAGGAGATTCAGCCGAGTACACGAAAATATCCTGGTATCATCGTGAAGCAGGGTAGAGAAGTGGGCGATCAGATATTGACGGTAGAGAATTTGAGTGCGAAGGCAGAGTCGGGAGAGGTATTGTTCAGCAACGTAAACTTTACGGTGAGCAAGGGCGATAAAATTGCCTTTATCAGTCGCAATACACTGGCTTTGAATCAGTTTTTCAAGACTTTGTGGGGCGAGGTGAAACCGGCAACGGGCGAATTCAATTGGGGTGTAACGGTAACGATGAGCAATTTGCCGAATGAAAATGCGCATTTTTTCACTGACAAAATCAACTTAGTGGATTGGTTGAGGCAATATTCGGTGGAAAAGGACGAGACATATGTCCGCGGATTTTTGGGTCGTATGTTATTCAGCGGCGAGGAAACCCAGAAAATGTGTACGGTGTTGAGTGGGGGTGAAAAGGTGAGGTGTATGTTGAGTAAATTGATGTTGGAGAATCCCAATGTTTTGTTGTTGGATGAACCTACGAACCACTTGGATTTGGAGAGCATTCAGGCCTTGAACAATGGCTTGGTGGATTATGCAGGGGTGGTGTTGTTCCATTCGCATGACCAAGAGTTTATCAATTCGATTGCCAATCGTATCATCGAGATTACACCAAATGGGATCATCGACAAGTACATGAGTTACGAAGAATTTGCCGAGGATGCGCAGATTAAAGAGAGAAAAGCAGAACTTTACAAACTATAAAACAAGCAATTTGACATGATAAAGCAATTATTAATCATTCCGGTATTGGCCATGGGTCTTTTGGCCGGTTGTGGTGAGAAAATCAACACCAGTAAGGATTTGAAAACGTCTGAGGATTCTTTCAGTTATGTGTATGGCTATGAAACGGCAAAGCGGATGAAGCAGCAAGGCATCGACGCATTGGATTATGGCAGTTTCTTGCGTGGTATCAAGGAAGGTTTTTCGAAAGACAGTGGCTTGGCAATTAAGGAAGAGGTAATGGGCAAGGTGTATCAAGGGTATGTGCAAGGGGTTCAGGACAAGAAGATCAAGGTATTGCAAAAGGAAACCAACGACAAATTGGCAAAATTGAGCAAGGAGCCTGGTGTGAGTCCTTTGGCGGCCAAAGGATATTATAAGGAATTGAAAAAAGGTAGCGGTAGCATTCCGGGTATTTACGATAGCATCTTATGTTATTTCATCATCAAAAATGGCAAGGGTAAAGTGTTTCAGGACAATCGCAAGGACAAGAAGCCATTCATGGGAACCATCGAAAGTTTGAAGTTGCCACCATTGGAAGAGTCGTTTGGCAAAACTGCCAAGGGCGGATCATTTGAGATGTATATTTCCAACGTGGAATACCCTTCTTTGGCTCGGATGGCGGGAACATTTGACGATATGTATGGTATTACTGTGATTGAGGTGGAGTTGTTGGATGTTAGGCCGGGTCAGAAACCAACGCCGATGCCAGCAACCGAGGGTTTGGATTACATTCCACCGCCAGCAGGGAAGTAATTTTAGGGCGGTTTCGATGCTCTAATTGTTAGGATTTTAGCAAAAGAATTTGGTTTGACCTGTTGAGTCAAAAAAAGAG
>CAZZKP010000058.1:0-11641 GCA_964654675.1 uncultured Bifidobacterium sp.
ACTCTTGCGATTAATTGTTATTCTGATTTTTACAGGATACAAACCGTCCTTATCCTTCCTTGTCCATCTAACTGGCTGAATATGTGCAATATTGGGCTTCATTTGGAGCGAATATAATTCAAATTGTTAAAACAATTGTTAAAACTTTACTCCTACTTAATGTAAATTTGACCAAAAATATAGAACATAACTAATTGATTATCATATCTTTTAAGTAGACCATCAAAATACAGTTAAATTCCCCCCAATTCCACTTTTTTCGTTCGTAACCCATTGATTTATAATGGGTTACGAATTTTTATACACTTGTCTAACAAGTTTTACTTTGGGCAATTATCTCTCCGACTTCTAAATAATCCTATGAATCGCTTTGCGATTTTCCGTAAACAATTGTCGCCCATTTGCGATTTTCCGTAATCCATTTCTTTTTTTCGAATTGACCTTTGAGGGGTTATGAAAAAAATAATTCAAATCGCGATTTTTGGGCTATTCGCATTGGCATTGAATCAAACCCTGGCTCAAACCTCAAACTCTGATTCCAACACAGTTATCGTGACTATGAACGATGGAACAACTATAATCGGTATGAATGTTTCTGATGATGGAAAAGATTATGGTGTACAAACAATGGATAAAGGTCTAATATTAATCCCAAAATATCAGATTTCAAGCATCGAAAAAACCCGAAATTTAACCAATGAACAAGGCAGCCATATTTTTGAAAACCCACATCCGAGCAGATATCTTTATTCTCCCAGTGGAATTACTTTAAAAAAAGGTGATGGATATGTTCAAACAATTTTCTATTTGGTTTGGCAAGCACATTATGCGTTATCAGATCATTGGTCTATTGGTGCAACCACATCATACATTGGAGCTCCCTTACTGTTTAATGTAAAATACTCTACACCGTTAAAACCCAAAATACCAGCAACACAAAATCAATGGTATTTCGCATCAGGGTTTCAAGCAGGTGGCGCATGGATGGCTCCAAATATTTTACTCGGTGTTGGATTTGCGGGTTTCACGTATGGCAATCCCGAATCAAACATAACTGTTAATGGGGGTGTATTAGGGATGACAGATAAAGAAGGCATTTATCATCCATCTACGACGGGAAATTACTATGACTCTTATTATACGCGATCAACAACAGCCACACCCGCCGTTTCTGTTAGTTTTAATACAAGAATTGCTCCGAAAACTAGTTTAATGGGTGAGTTTTGGTATGTAAGAAACACAGTAGTTGGGGGACCAGCTTTGAGATTCTACTCTGGTAAGCGAAATACTGTTGATTTCGCCTTTTTGGGTATTGTTGGTCCGGACATCTCTGTCATTGGTATTCCATTCATTTCATGGACACAACGAATCGGCAGTGGAATGAATTTTTTCTCAACTCGCAACACAAAGTCTCCGCACAATTGAAAAGGGTAACCCATAATTGTCCATTCACACCTACAGGATAATTGTTTTTAGTTATTGTTCTACACCTCATTTAGGCAAGTGTTGGTCGAAAAATGATGAATTTCATTTGTGGATTTCTACGATTTCTTTAGATTCGAGCATTCGAAACCACAACCATGAAAAAACTTCTCTTCGCTCTACTCATCGGAATTTCAGCTTCCTCAGCCATTGCTCAAACCCAAGTGAAAATTGTCACTGTGATAGAATCCATCGTGCCGATGGGAATCGGTAGATCCAGAATCATCGAAAGTGTCGATACTCTCGGCATTACCAATGTCCCCACAACCAAAACAGATAGAGATGAAATTCGAGTGAACAATTTTAACGAATACAAATTACTCAACATGTATTCTGGAGTGGGAATCAATTTTCAGAATATCGCAAGTAACGATGCTATCGTTTCATCAAAATTGATGGCCCTGTTGCGTGAAGGCTGGAAAGTTTCTTTTGTTGTTGGCGGCGTAGAAAGCAATTCCGGCAAAGATGATGGTCAGGGGATTTTCATTACGCGATATATCCTCACCAAGTAATTTTACACCAAAGCATTGGCTGGTGTCAGCCATATCCCAAGCGATGGTGGCGTCCAAGCCATTTATTGCCCCATGTAATTGATCATTCCGATCAATAATGCACAAATTCCGAGCAGCTGAAGACCTGCACCAACATAAACCGAACGCAAATACTCGGTGGGTAAGTCCATTTTTCGCAATTTGGCGATGCTCAATCCTTGACTCGTGATGATGTACAACAGGATTAGTACAAAATAAACCACCGTGGGGTTAATCCCCATTTCCGTGAGATATTCCAACCATTTCAAATAACCCAAAACCAAATACAACCCTACAATACTGAATAATATGTACATCCCAACCATCCGCATCTTTGAAAACGATGCCATCACAAATCCCAATTGCTCATGACTTAACGTTTTCATTCCCCGCTCTTTCACCGTTCTTCCCAACAATGTAGTTAAAATCATCACCCCCAAACCGGCATAAAAAATCATTTCTGGATTCATGACGGCAAGTTACATCGAAGTTGATTTATTTTGAGAAAACAAAATGGAATTGTATCCCGAACCCTATTATTTGCTTGCCGTGATTATGGAAATTCAACGATTGAATCACCGAGAGGAACAAAACCAAAAAGAACAAATTACCTTTGAGACATAGGACCATTACTTGCATGAAATTATATTTTAAACTTGCTCTACTCTTTTCATTTGTGTCAATCACTGCTTGTGGCGGAAACAAAGCAGAGAAAACCCATGAATCGTCAGACGCTGATAAGGCTATTGCGAAACAAAACGAAGTCACAGTGAAAGCGGTGTGTGGTTCCTGTCATAAATTCATCCCCGCAGAATACCTAGATAAATCCGCTTGGGCCAATGTCATTCCCGTGATGGCTGCCAAAATGGGAATCTTTGAACACAACGGAGAGACCTATTTCAATGAAAAATCAGACCCCAACGTGGAACCCGGAACCTATCCCTCGGAGCCTACAATTTCTCATGAAGACCTCGACAAAGTATTGCAATATTTTGCAGTTATGGCGCCAGATTCTTTGCCCGGACAGGTGCGAAATCATCCCATTCAAGCAGCCAATGGAATTTTCTCCTTGAATTTCCAAACAGGGAATTTTCCGGCCGTAGGTAATATGCCGATGACCACTTTTGTAAGTATCGTGCCAAAAGCAAAGCAAATCATCATGGGAAGCTTTGGCGACAAAGGAGATTTGTCTGCATTTCAAACAGCCGGTGATTTACTGTGGCGCAAAGTTTTCCCCACAGCTGTTACCTGGGTTGATCAAAGCAAACCCAATCAGTGGCTGGTGAATTGCATCGGATCGGTACAACCCACAAACGCCAAAATCGGATCCATCCATTCATTTAACCCGCAATCAAAACAAGAAACGCCAATCGCTGATAATTTGCCCAGACCCGTTCAGTCTTTTTACCTAAACAACAATCAACTCTTAATCAACGGCTTTGGCCACCTCAAAGGCAAAACGTACATATATAATCCCAAAACGAAAGAAGAACTACAGATACTTCGCGATATCCCAGGTGCCATTAGCACAAAAATCGCCGACTGGGATGGAGACGGCAAAAAAGACATCCTCACACTATTTGCGCAAAACAAAGAAAGCATCGTACTATTTAAAAACACCGGCAAAGGATACCAAGAAACCGCCGTGTTATTAGAAACGATGTCGGTTTTTGGATCAACCAATTTTGACGTCGCGGACATGAATGGAGATGGGAAGTTGGACATTATTTATACCTGTGGCGACAATGCCGATTATACCGTGATACTGAAGCCTTATCATGGAGTATATATCTACCTCAATCAAGGCAACAATCAACTCAAACAAAGTTATTTTTATCCGGTTCATGGTTGCTTTAAGCCCGCTGTGAAAGATTTTGATTTGGATGGCGACCTCGACATTGTGACAATTGCATTTTTTGCCGATTTTCTCACCCAGCCCCAAGAATCGTTGCTGTATTTCCAGAATAACAAGGGCGATTTTCAACCCTATGAAATGCCTGGCTATGATTTGGGACGATGGTTAACGATGGATGCCGCAGATGCAGATGGAGACGGCGACGATGACATCGTCTTAGGCAACCTATCGATGGGACCCGAAAGTTTCCTCACCCAGGAACAAGTCAAACATTTCGCCAGTGGGCCCGCTTGTCTTTATCTAGAAAACAAAACCCGATAACCATGAAAATCTTTCACATATTCTTTGGCGTAATCTTCATTTTATTCGCCGCTTTGCAGTATAACGATCCCGATCCGGCCGTTTGGATGGCTGTTTATATCAGTTCTGCCGTTTTGTGTTTTTTATCGATTTTTTACCAAAAATCTCACTTTTTTCGCAAATTCTACCTCATTTGGGCCATCTTTACCGCCGTCTGGGCCATTTTTCAATGGCCACCCGTTTGGGAAGGTTTGGGCGATTCGATGAAAACAACCAACAACGAATTGGCAAGAGAAAGTTTGGGCTTACTGATCTGTTCTTTGATAGCAATATTGCAATATATAATCATAATAAGAAAAAAGATTCATTAAACTCATTCCTATGATTCGGCCTGCCATTTCATTGATTTTAGCGATTTCCCCACTATTCACAACCCCGGAACTGCCTTGGAACAAATCCAAATCTGGCGGAGGTGTATTTGTTTATACACGTCCCGTAGCCGGATCCGACATCAAAGAAATCAAAGCTACTTTTGAATTGCCCTGCTCAATAAATACAGCTGTGGCTTGTGTAACCGACGTTGCCAATTACCCAAAATGGATTTATGCAACGAGCGAATCGAGAATCCTGAAAACAATCAGCCCAACAGAAATTACCATTTACCAAAGGATCAATACACCTTGGCCGCTCGACGATCGAGATATCTGCGGTCATTATGTAATGAAACAAGACCCTGCCACCCTCGATGTCAATATTACTACCCGTGCAGAACCCAATTTGTTGCCCCAAAAAAACGGCGTGGTCAGGATACAATTTAATCGAACCATTTGGAATATCAAATCACTGGCAAAAAATAGATTGCATTGCGAATATTTCCTCACCTTCGACCCCGCTGGCACCGTCCCAGCTTGGATGATAAATCTATTTATTTCCGAAGGCCCCTACAGCAGCCTCACCAAACTCATACAAGAAGTCAAATTGCCCAAATACGCCCACACAAAACACAGCTGGATTAGGGAAAAGCATCCATAAAATAAACTAATTTCGTAACCATGGATTATCGCAGACTCGGAAAATCAGGATTACCCATCTCTGAACTCAGCTTCGGAAGCTGGATAACATTTGGAAATCAAATAGAAAATAACACATCCGAACGCCTCATGGACATCGCCTATGAGGCTGGGGTGAATTTTTTTGACAATGCGGAGGTATACGCCGCCGGTGAATCGGAAAAAGTCATGGGCCAAATTCTCAAAAAGAAAAACTGGTCACGCGATTCCTATATCGTCAGTTCAAAAGTGTTTTTTGGCGCTGGACCCAAAGTCCCAACCCAACGGGGCCTAAACCGCAAACACATCGTTGAAGCGTGTAACCAAGCCCTCCAACGCTTACAGGTCGACTACTTAGATTTATATTTTTGTCACCGCCCCGACAAACAAACTCCCATCGAGGAAACCGTTTGGAGCATGCACCAACTCATCCTCGCCGGAAAAATTCTCTACTGGGGAACATCCGAATGGAGTGCCCAAGAAATCATGGAAGCGCATATGGTTGCTCAACGATACAACTTGATCGGCCCCGTGATGGAGCAACCCCAATACAACATGTTGGTGCGCGACAAAGTAGAGGTTGAATACAGCCAAATCTATAAAACGGTAGGTCTGGGAACCACCATTTGGAGTCCCCTCGCCTCGGGTTACCTCACAGGAAAATACCTCAACCAACCACCTTCCGAATCACGCTTACATCGCGCTGAACTCGGTTGGCTCTCAGAGAAACTGTTGCAAGAAAACAACCGAAAAATCGTGAGTAAACTCGTGGAATTTGCCCAAGAAATTGGCGTTTCCATGCCCCAACTCGGTGTGGCTTGGTGCCTCAAAAACCCAAACGTAAGCACCGTAATCCTCGGCGCAACAAAAGTGGAGCAATTGGAAGAAACCCTAAAATCAACCGAAATCCTTCACAAACTTACCCCAGAGGTTATGGATCAAATCGAATCCATACTTCAAAACAAACCCCTTCACCCACTGTACTAACTGTGGCATAAGGTTTGCACACTTGGCGCGAATGAAATTTCGTGGAACCCTGCTATTTTCCATTGTTTTTCTGAGCCTTATCGCTTGGAACAATACAGCGCAGGCAGACCCCATCGAAAAAGCACTCAAACTCATTCGCATTTCCGCCAAATCCGCGAAACCCAAATCTAAACTGAGAAAATCTTCGGTACCAAAAGATACCCATCGCGTAACTGCTGATGTCGCTCAACTCAATCAACAGGAAGCAGCACTCATTTTATCCAAAAGACAATTCACCAAAGACAGCATCAACCCTGTCCTTTATCACGCATGGGCCCTTTTACCCAACAATAAAGAATCAGACGCACAACTGCACCTCGCCCTAACCGCTTTACAATACTGGGGGAAACCCGTAATGAGCAAAACCGGCAAAAACAAATCGGGGGAAGTTTGGAAAAAGTACGACAAAAAATATGGCTTAAACTACCGGAACACAGATTCATTGTTGTTCAATCTTACCCAAATCTGGTGGACACAAAAGCCGAATTACAACTTGGAGCACGCGAGAAAATTGTTACAAGAAATCGAATTCCATCACGAACGAATTTCTCACTATCAAATGGCCATTCAACGCATTGAAGATGATTTGTTTAATCAATCGGTTGCGAAATTAAAAACCCCAGCAGATACCGCATTTCACGCGCCAAAATTTGAATCCATTGCCCTCAAATCACACCACAAACTCATAGAATTTCAAAAGGAATACATCGAACGCCTAGAATTCGATTCATTGATGCATTCTCGCGATATACAAGCACTTTCAACAAGAAGAGCCCAACTGTTAAAACTAAAAAAGCCCACCCAACAGGTAAAGTTGATGATTCAACAAGCCGAAGACACACTGGTGCAATGGGAATACGAGTTGGCTTGCAGCGAAGACCAAGAATCGAGCTATCTCAGATTCCTAAGAATGTATCCAACAGCTCCTCAAAAAAATTCAATCCTTCAAAAATTGGATGCGATGGCCTTTGAACGCGCACAGCAAATCAATACCATTGAAGCTTATGAAAATTACCTAAAAAATCAGCCCCAAGCACCCATTGGAAGGCAAGACCTCACGATGCGGGCACAATTTCTACTTCGAGCACTCACCGTGATTCCCGTGCCATTTGCTTACACCAGCAAAGAGGGATTCTATTTCGCTGATTCCTCCACAGGTCAACCCTGGATGGAATTGGACTACAAAATGGCCTACCCCTTCGCCTTAAACAACAATAAATCGCATTTCGTTGAAAACGGTTCCACCCTCATCCCGGGATGTGCGCTGGTCATGCGTACCGATACCTTTGGACTCATCGAATACAGCTACATCACCAAGGACGGAAAACCCTTTACCAAAAACAATTACGAAACCATTTATCAGTTTAGCAGCAGCATGGCCTTTGTGCAACGCGGTGGAAGATGGGGCATCCTCAATTACCGTGGCAAAGAACTGCTGCCCTGCAAATTCGAAAATCTACGATACGATACCGCAGCCCATCGAGGTGCATTGAAAACGAACAAAAAATGGGCCCTCTTCAACGAATCAGGAAAACTGATTACCCCGCCAAAATACGATGCAATTGGTTTTGAAACTTGGGAAAATGAACCCACAGAATCCCCCGCTAAACTGTGGGTCAAAAATCGATGCGCCGCCCAAATCAATGGAAATTGGGCCTTGATTGATACCCTCGGAAATTCGCTGACCCCCTTTGCCTACGAAAGTATGACCTCACTGCCGTTTGGTCGTTTCATGGGCAAAATCAACGATGGCTACTGCCTTTGGCGCGATACCATTCAATGCAGCGCAGAATACTCCGAAGCCGTCGATTTCGGTAAACCATACACCCTTGTACAACAAAAAGGCTGGGGAATCATCGATACCCTCGGAAGAATTTTGGTACCCCCGATCTATGAAAAAGCCCTCCTAGTTGGCAGTACAGTGGCGCTCCTCAAAAACAAAAAATGGAATTTCTACTACTCTCGCGGTGAATTCAATTTGCCCATCAAAGGTGCCATCGACGATTTTCGGATGCATGGAGATGGGATGGTCTTTGCACGACAAAAGAAAAATTGGATTCTCTACCATGCCTATACCAAAACTGTTAGAAAAGTAAAAACAACTGATTTACAACAACTTACGGACACATTGCTGCTAGAACCCATCGGAAATAGCTGGTTTATCACCCATGCCAACGGCAAAGTGTTGTTGTCGGATAGCCTAAGTAGCCTGAGCAAATTAAACGACCACGAATGGTTGGCAAGCAAATCAACAGGTACTGGTTTGCTCTGTTTGCCTTCGATGCAATGGAGTTTGAAACCGAAATACCAAGAAATCATCGTTTCGCAAAAACCCTCACAATACATGGTTAAAAGCAATGAAAAATGGGGCGTGGTAAACAGCTTCGGCGATGTGATTGTACCCATTGTATACGATGCCATCACAGACACCGAATACCCCGGCTATTGGTATGCCTTACAAGGCGAGAAAACTGTATGGATCAATACCACCGGCACTGCATTGATGCAGAAATAATACGCTCTGAAAAATAGATTTCTCGGTTCTTTTACTGCAAGAAGTTGCGATCAATTTTGTGATTTTCACAAAAAACCCCCAATTTGCAGCCATGAAACTCGCTATGCGTTCAATCCTCGGTGGTTTGGTATTTTTTATGTACCAATTTATTTCCTACGCTGGAGCAAATTTTCACCAAAATGCCCAAGCCTACACCGAAAAACAAGACACAATTCTCGCCTTTCTCAACTCATTGAATCTAGAAAATAAACAATATGTCATTCCAAGACCTGGACCCACTGCTACAGCAGAGGAGCAGCAATCGTTTGCAAACAATAGCAACGGCAAGCCATGGGCCATGGTGAACTATCATACATCGAGAAATGTAAGTATGGCGATGCCCATGATTCGCGGACTTCTGGTAGATATTTTGGCCGTTTTTATTTTGTTCGGCCTTTTGGATAAAATAGGTGACATCAATACCAAAAAGAGTATATTGTATAGCACTTCCATTGGACTTTTTGGATTTATCGTAATTCCTTATACCAACTACATCTGGTATCAGTCCCCCGATATTTTGGCGTATTTGTTGGATGCCATTGTACCCTATGCCATTTTGGGTGGTCTTTATGCGAAATTTTGGCGCGCAGCCTAGGCAATAATTCCCACAATCATCACCCAAGGCCAAAATCAGAAAATCTTAGATAAAACAAAGGGGAGGCAATACATTGGCCTCCCCTTTGTTTTATCTTTGCAAGATGGCGTCGTTGTTCAACCAACAGTGCCTTTGAATCTGGTCCCGTAGTAGAATGGATACTACGAAAGTCTCCGGAACTTTAGATCCGCGTTCGATTCGCGGCGGGACCACATGGAATCCGTACGAGAGAATTTGTTATTACTCTGTACAACCCCTTTGTACATATTGCTCATTCTGGGTGAAATCCTAATTTCTAACCACAAGAAACTACAACTTTATTCATTGAAGAATACCCTGACTAATGTCTATTTGATGTTACTCAACTCGGGCATCGACTTCGCCTTCAGAATTATTTACGTAGGCATAGTTTTCCAATGGGGTTTTAATCATCGTTTTATTCAATGGAACCAAGGCATCGCTTATTGGATTGCATTGGTTGTTGCTGAAGATTTTCTTTATTATTGGCTTCACCGTTTTGATCATGAGATTCGATTTTTTTGGGCTACACACGTCACCCACCATTCCTCCACACGCATGAATATCACCGTTGGATTCCGATCTTCCGTCTTTCAACCCCTGTATCGATTTATCTACTTTTTCCCGCTTGCACTCGCTGGATTCCAACCCCTAGACATCATGTTTATTTACACAGCCACACAGATTTGGGGCATTTTAGTACACACCGAACTCATCGACAATTTGGGTTGGATAGAGAAAATCCTTGTCACACCGTCACACCACCGCGTTCATCATGCGAGCAACCCCAAATACCTCGATAAAAACATGGGTATGTTATTCATTACATGGGACAAACTATTTGGAACATTTCAAGAAGAAATTTCACCAAAAGCCTATCAACCCATTCAATATGGTCTCACAAAAAACATTGAAAATCCCAATCCTGTGAACTTAGTTTTCTCCGAATGGCATCAGATATGGCATGACATTTTTCAACCAAAAATTACGCTAAAACAAAGATTTTTATATCTGTTTGGGCCTCCCGGTTATAGTCACGATGGAAGTCGACAAACAAGTAAAACACTCAGAAAAATGGAAGAGGACCGCGCCTGATTCTATTTTCTATCACATCACTGTTTGATTGCCAATTCAAGTACTTTACAATTTTAAAAATGCCTTGTAAATTCTCGTCCCAACGAGCATTTACGTTTATTTTCACTAAATTGCTCTACTTATCTCGACACATGTCATTTAAATACAGCTCAAAAGACAGCCCTGATTTTA
Source organism: uncultured Bifidobacterium sp. (assembly GCA_964654675.1). GTDB lineage: Bacteria > Bacteroidota > Bacteroidia > NS11-12g > UBA955 > UBA955. Next base: position 10,676 of record CAZZKP010000058.1, read on the forward strand.
TCCTCAAACAAATCAAAGGAAAAGTAGATACCTACTTTATCACCAACCACTACTCCAAAAATGGAAATGGTTACCTCCTACTTAAGTTCATGGCCCAGTTGGCATTAGTGATAAGTTCGGTGTATTGGGTTTTTCACGCAACGAGTTATTTTTCATTGTGCTTGGCCTACCTATCGGTTGGATTTACGATGCTCATGATGGGAATTAACTTTGGTCACGATGGGGCGCATGGATGTCTGACAGGAAATAAACAATTTGATGGTACCTTATTTCAAATTTTGTATGCCATACAAGGACTTGGAGGATACATGTGGCAAATCAGACACAATTCCGCACACCACATTTTTCCCAATGTTTACGACAGAGATTCTGACCTTGAAATGTCGCCTTTGATTCTGTTAAATCCGAAACAAAAATCAAAACCCATCCACAAATATCAGCACATATACGCTCCCTTTTTATATGTGATTGTTACCCTGTTTTGGATCTTCGTTGAGGATTTTGTGATATTAATTCGAAAGGATTCGGCCAACGCAAAAATTAAAAAAATCCCTACCATTGAATGGATAAAAATAATAGCAATCAAACTGATTTATCTGTTCAATTTTATCGTTTTACCCACGATAGTGACCCATTTCAGTTGGCAGCAAATCATTGGAGCATTTTTGATCATGCATTTTATTGTGTCTGTATTTCTCACATTCACTTTTTTCATTTCACACCACATCCAAGAAATTGAATACGTGAGAGCCAATGAAGAAACGAATATCATCGAAAACTCTTGGCTGAGCCATCAAATCAATACAACCATTGATTTTCATCCCGATAGCCCCATTGCACATTTTATATTTGGTGGATTTAACACCCATATAGCACATCACATTTTTCCTGAAATTTGCCATATCCACTATCCAACCCTGACCAAAATTGTTAAAGAAACCTTAGAGGAAAACAAGGTGGGCTATT
>CAZZKP010000059.1:0-11581 GCA_964654675.1 uncultured Bifidobacterium sp.
AACACAGAAAATGTTTCATTGCAGAATCTTAACCCCTCACAGCAAGAACATTATCAGAATACCTTAGCCAATCTGAACGATAGCATCAATCAGAGCTACGATTTTTTCCTTTTTCTCCTCGATTTACCCTTTCAACTCTCAACCTATTTGTTGGAAAAACAAACATTGGAAAAGTCGAAATTCTATCCTAATCAACAAAAAATTCGCGACCTGTCGATTCTAGACAGAATGCCCCTAGTCAAATACATACATCGCGAAGTAGAAGACAAAAAAAGAAAAAACTTCCCTTTTGATTGGAGTGAGCTAGTGGGTCAGTTCGACCAATACTATGAATGGATGCAAACTTGGGATTTTGTTCGTGACATTAATATATTCGATGCCCCCTCCTTTCAACAACAGCAAGCATTCTTAGAAGAGTTTTACGCCAATATGTTCGAAACCAAAGAAGCCTTTTTCGATAATTTAAACGATTATTACTCAGGGTGGTCAGATGACGAACTTTATACAACCCGTGAAATTGAAAAAACCATTCAAGGTGCCAAAGAAAACGGCGTTGTTCCCATTCCCGAAAAACCTTCCCAAAATTCTGAAGAAATAGAAATGGCTAGGCACCTCTTTACCACAACTTGTAAAAACAGTGTTGTCTATGAATCACAAGTTGCCGAAATCTCCGACAACTGGGACCCATCAAGGATTGCGGTAATGGATTTGTTGATCATAAAACTAACACTCACCGAGTTTCTTCACTGCCCAACAATTCCCTTAAAAGTTACCATTAATGAGTATTTGGAAATCACCAAAAATTATAGCACCCCAAATAGTTCAAGATTTGTAAATGGTGTCCTCGATAAACTCAGAATTGTCATGGAATCCCAAGGGCTCATTCAAAAGAGTGGCCGCGGACTCCGTGAAAAATGAGTTCTATCCCACCCTTGGATATTCTTATTAAACCGAACTTCTCTTAGGATTTCGCCAGAGTCAATAAATCCTCGTGAATCCTTAATACCTGAGATTCCAATGGGAGTTGGCCATCATTGTTGATTATATAATTGCATCGATCCACCCACTCCTCTTGGGGTGTTTGTGATTGAACCCTCAACATCACCTTGTCCTCATTTCCTCCGTCTCGATTCATTACCCTCGCCAACCTCAGCGACAATGGCGCCACCACACCTACCACCAAGTCCACCGTTTTGTCGGCCCCCGATTCAAACAAAATGGCCGCTTCCTTGATGACATAAGGTTTTCCCAAGACCCTTTGTTCATCGCACCAAGACCTGAAATCGGCGAAAACCCGTGGATGCACCAAATCATTCAAAGCCTCACGCAATTTCGGATCACGATATATCGCATCAGACAAAACCTGTCTCGCCAATTCGCCACTGTCGTCATAAGCAGCATCTCCAAAAAGTTGGATTACCCCATCCTTTAACTCCAAATCCATGTGATATAAGCGCTTTGCCATGGCGTCGGCATAATAAACGTTTATACCCAACCCCTCAAAGATCTTACAAACAGTGGTTTTTCCACTGCCAATGTTTCCGGTGACCCCTACCGCCAGCAAGAGAGAATTTATTTGACGTCTTCCGACGCAGATTGTGGGTAAGCCGCTTGCGTTAACTCCATGCTTACAGCTGACTTTTCGATTTTGGCCTTACCCTCTTCCATTTCGATCACAAAATGTGTATCCGCAATCACCCCAATTTTACCGTGGATACCACCAGTGGTTACAATACGGTCGCCTTTTTTTAAGCTCTCCATATAAGTTTTGGCTTTCTTTTGCTTGCGCATTTGTGGCCAAATCATAAAAACAAAAAAAACGGCCATGATGAGTAACATCATTACCATTTGTGATCCGCCACCGGGTTGTCCTTGTAGTATATTCATATTGATTTTTTAATGTGCGTGTTCATCGTTGCCACCATTCAATTCCTCTTCAGAAACCGAGCCCGCGGGCGCAATTACATTGGCTTTGAATTTTAATACCACTTCTGTGGTTTTACTGTTTTCAAACTGAACCGTGATGCTCTTTTCATTCAAAATACCCGCAGGTCCTCCTCGGGAAGAACTATTAAATGTTGCAATGACCTTTCCTGTTTTTCCTGGAGCAATCACCTCATGCGTGTATTCTGGGGTGGTACATCCGCATTGCGCTGTAACATTGGATATGCTGAGAGGTGCTTGACCTACATTTGTGAAAACATAGGTGTGTTGAACCAATTCGCCATCTTTTACATCGCCAAACATAAACGATGTATCCTTGAATTTTACATCACCCAATGGACCCTTGTGTGTGTTCTTCGGTTGGTCCGCCGTTGCCGTGTTGCTCTCGATATCCTCGGTCTCAAATTCTCTTTGGCCACAGGAATACATCGCCAACGAGACCAAAGCCATAGATAAAAACAATTTACGCATATTCAAAAGTAACAACTGTATAGTTAATCTCTAAAACTGGGTTTTCTTTTATTTAAAAACGCATCTGTTCCCTCCTTAAAGTCTGCCGTTTCAAAGGCTTCTCCAAACTCATATATTTCGCGCTGCATACCATTCACATTGGGACGAAAATAATCATTCACACATTTTATCACCTTGTTCACCGCACTCGGACTCTTACCGATGATTTTTGATAACATTTTTTTGCTCTCTTCCAACAATTCAACTTGATCCACGACTTTGTTTACCAAACCCAAATGTAACGCCGTTTGAGCATCAATCGCATCACCAGTTAATAACAACTCCAACGCCTTTCCTTTTCCCACCAATTGAACCAAGCGCTGAGTACCGCCATAACCCGGAGGTACACCCAAATTAACTTCTGGCTGACCAAATTTGGCATTGCTACTCGCGATTCTTAAGTGACATGCCATCGCCAACTCGCAGCCACCACCCAATGCAAAACCATTCACCGCAGCCAAAACAACCTTTGTCCCGTTTTCAATGGAATTCATTACGTCATGTCCGTCAGCACTCATACGCGTAGCCTGCTCAATATTGAAATGAACAAACTCCGAAATATCCGCACCCGCAGCAAAAGCCTTCTCGCCCACACCTGTTAATATCATCCCATGAACCCCCGTATCGCTCTGTGCCTCGTCTACCACATGTTTGATTTCCTTTAAAGTCTCCAAGGTGAGTGCATTCAATTTGCTCTCACGATTAATTTGGATGATTAAAATGTTGTCCTCAAGAGTCGTTAAAATATTGTTATACGCCATTTTTTTGTTTTTAACTTCGATTTTCTGATGCCCAATTCTCAATGTACGATGCGATTTCTCCCATACTCGTGCCTGGAGGAAATAACTTGGCAACACCGATTCCGTTGAGTGCCTCAACATCAGCATCTGGAATGATTCCACCTCCCGTTAGCAAAACATCATCCATGCCCTTGTCTTTCATTAAATCCAAAATCCTCGGAAATACAGTATTGTGCGCACCCGATAAAATGCTTACCCCTATCGCATCAACATCTTCTTGCAAAGCTGTTTGAACTACCATTTCTGGTGTCTGACGCAACCCTGTATAAATCACCTCCATGCCCGCATCTCGCAATGCCGTTGCAATCACCTTTGCCCCTCGATCGTGACCGTCTAAGCCAACCTTTGCAATCAATACCCTAATTGGTCTGTTTAGTTTATTACCCATGGTTTTTGATACAACAAAAATACATATTCACAGCCGTTCCGTCACCAACTCTCCACCCACATAATAAACCACCTTATGACTCGTGTCCATTTTTAAACAAACATCCAAATCAGATTCGGCATGCATGCTTTGAAAACGCTGGACATGGTTCGCATCCTCAAGAAAACCCGCAACATCGGATTTTGCTTGATTCCATAAGTGAATTGCCGCCCTTGTTGAATCATCTGCTACCACAGCACCCATTTTACATAATTGCGTAGCCATCGCACCTGCCAATAAAGTATCTTCCAAGTTAAACAAACCCTTCCATCCCGAACAAAACAAATAAATATCCCCCTCTCCCCTCATCAAAGCGTCACACGTAACTGCGCAATTTAAAAACGCACCAACATACACTGTGTTGGCGTTCTGACACAAGCTTAAGGCATGTGTTCCATTTGTAGTTGTCATTACAACAGACTTGCCAGCGACTTTTTCCATCGTAAATTCTTGCGGCGAATTGCCAAATTCAAAACCCTCCACCTTGTATCCATTTCTCTCACCAGCCATCAAATAGCCCTTTTCACCCCAAGACCTTGCCTCTTCTATACTGGCGACAGGAGCCACTCGCTCCGCACCATTGTCCAACATGACTACCATACTCGTTGTGGCGCGCAGGACGTCAATTACCACCATTTGCTTTTGTACCACAGTTTCAGCGTACAACGAAAACAATTCGGGTGTTAAAATCGTATAAACGTTCTTCATGTGTTTGTATAGTTCATTGCAAAACCAGCACCCAAGGTGCAATATTGGAGTATGCCCTCAACAGCCCTTGGAATGGCTACCCCCAACAACTCAATTTCCTCTTCCTTCCACTTGCCCAGAACGAAATTCACCTGTTCGCCTGTTCTAAAATCGCTCCCTATTCCAAATCTCAACCTCGAATAATTCTGCGTGCTTAGACTAGCCTGAACACTTTTTAATCCATTGTGCCCGCCGTCACTGCCCTTGGTTTTGAGCCTCAACTTTGCCAATGGAAGCGACAAATCATCGGTCACAACAAGAACATTTTCCAATTTGATTTTCTCCACCTGCATCCAATACGAAACCGCCTTTCCGCTTAAATTCATATATGTGTTGGGCTTTAACAAAATCAGTTTTCTGCCCTTGTGCGATACCTCGCAAATCCATCCATGCTTCACCGACTGCCAACTGCCATCGAACTTTTTCGCCAATGCATCAACCACATCAAATCCGATATTGTGTCGTGTGTGATCGTATTCATCACCAATATTTCCTAACCCTATGATTAAATATTTCATGGTTTTCAATGCTTATTTCTGGACAGTACCCCTCGTTTGATTGCTCAGCACCGTAGCTCGTCGCGCTGGAATAATAGCACTACAAGCACCCAGCACAACATTCAAAATTAAAATTAAGACCAAATCCCCGGAACGCAACTCAACCGGGTACGATAGGCTAAATGTTCCCTGCGTTTGAACAATCCCCGTTTTTTGCTGAACAACAACCAACAAAACACCCAAACCAATGCCTATCAAACTACCACAAATGCTTACCCAAACCCCCTCCCAAAATACGATCCAACCCACCATCGACTCCTGCATGCCCAAATTCCTAAACAACACAAAATCATTTCTTTTATCCAAAACCATCAAGGTAAGCGCTCCCACCAAATTGAATGAAATCAACATCAATACAAACGTCAGTATCGCAAAAGAAATCCACTTTTCCGTATTAAACATTTTATACATCAATGGATGCTGCTGTTGCTGATTAAAAACGCCCATCTTGTGGCCAACCACCCCCCCAAGCCGGTTCTGTATATCCAACATTTTACTATGATCGCCCCGGGTCTCAACATCAACCCGTATCTCTAACGCCGTTGCCTCTTTCTTGGGGTCTATATCATACAAAAATGCCGCATCGTTGGCCGAAATAAATACAGTGTGATCATTCTCCTCCTCTGGCAACTGAACTATGGCCGATGGAATAAAAACCTGGGTCTTTAACGCATCCGCACTATGAACCCCCGCCGTTTTGTCAACCACCATTAGCGAAATCGGCTCGTCTATTTTTCCCACACCCAGCCTATATACCAATCCTTCCGACAAAATTGCCATCGACGATACCCCACCCATAGAATCACGCTGCGCATCGTATAGCATCGGCTTGCCCGCAGTAATCAACGAATCGATTTGAATGCGCCTAAAAAAATTCTCATCAACCCCAACCACCTTGCAAACCGTTTGTTGGTCACCATATTGCAAAATCGACTTCCCCTCTACCGTTCTCGAAACCACTTCAATGCCCGGTATTTTCCCTAACTCCGCAACCCGCTCATCCGAAATCTCTAGGGCTTTTCCTTGGATTGCCGTAATTTTAAAATCGGGATCCGCCTTCTGATAAGATGAAAAAATGGATGACTCAAAACCATTTAATGCACTCATCAAAACCACCAATGCCAAAGCCCCAACAGAATAACCCATCAAGGAAATCCCCGTAATGATGTTTACAACAGTTGGGTTGGATTTGGAGAAAAAATATCTACGCGATATGTGAAACGACAGTTTGATGCGATGGCTTCGATTTATTCACAACAAATATCCATCAAAAATCTATTCTTTGTCAGTTTTGGGTGTATTCAACGACTTGAGCAGATCTTCCATTTTGGTTACGTAGTCCAATGTGTCGTCTTCGTAAAAATGCACTTCCGGCATTTTCTTCACACTGTTGCGCAATCGCTGCGCTAATGCATGTCGAATTTCTTTGTTACATGCATCCAATTGCGACATAATTGCTGCCCTGTTGGGGTTGTTGTACAGACTCAAATATACTTTTACATGGCCCAGGTCTGGACTCACCAATACATTGCTTATAGTGACGAAAGCACCACCAAGCCAATCGTTCTTTTTGATATTAAACAATTCGCTCAAATCGCGTTGAACTTGTTTTCCGAATTTCTCCTGTCTCAATCCCATATCGCAAAGATACAATCCATATTACATCAAAAGCGCGCGCAAAGCAAGCTCATATCCTGTGAGCCCCAATCCTGAAATCACACCCTTCGCAGAACCCACCAACAAGTCCGTTCGGCGCTCAACCTCCCTGGAATAAATATTACTAATATGCACCAAAATTACCGGTTTCTTAATGGCTTTAATTGCATCCGCGATGGCGATACTAGTGTGAGAATACCCGGCAGCATTTAAAATTAACCCGACACACCCAACAGATCGATCTGCCGCTTGAATCAAATTGACAATTTCACCCTCAATATTGCTTTGGCTATATCCTATCTCAACCGCCGAATACCGGGCACGTAAGCCAACCAAAAAATCCTCAAACGTTTGATCTCCGTATATCTCTGGCTCACGACTTCCCAGCAAATTTAGATTGGGCCCATTGATGATTTCTATCTGCTTCATAACACAAAGGTAGCACGGGAAAAGTTTTTCAAAGACTTCACTTTTTATTCAAGATTTTTGCAATAGAAACGATGAATAAACCTTTGGTCTTAGTTACGGGCGCAACCGGCTTTTTGGGTTCCCATTTGTGTTGCTTGCTATTGAAACATGGCTACAGAGTAATGGCGTTAAGAAGAAACCCCCAATCCGAGGGACTGTTTACTAGGGTTCACGAATTCTACCAATTGCCTTCCAGCTTCCAACCAACATGGATAACGGGAGATATTTTAAATGTCGATGACATCATCACCGCCCTTGACGGCGTTTCCGCCGTTTTTCATTGTGCCGCTCTTGTCTCATTTGCAAAAAAAGACAAACAACGATTAATGGAACAAAACGTTGTGGGGACACGCAACATGGTAAATGCCTGTTTGATTACAGGTGTCAATCAATTCGTTTATGCAAGTTCTGTTGCTGCACTGGGAAGGGCGTCTGGCGATGATGATCCAATAACAGAAAACGCTATCTGGGTGGAGAGTAAATACAATAGCGCCTATGCCACGAGTAAATACCTGGCAGAACAAGAAGTCTGGAGAGCACAAGAAGAAGGCTTGCAGATATCAATGGTAAACCCAGGAATCATTCTGGGTTACGGAGATGGAACTTCTGGTTCAAACGAAATCTATCACATGATAAAAAAAGGCCAGCCCGTGTACCCTGTTGGAAGCAATGGGTTTGTGGGTGTAGAAGACGTTGCCAAAATGATGCTGTTGTTGTTTGAAAACAATCTTTGGGGCAATCGTTTTTTGTGCGTAGCCGAAACCATCGAATACAAGAAATTATTCTTTCAATTGTCCGAAGCAATGGGTCAAAAAAATCCGCGCATCGCCCTAAATGGTGGTGTCCTGTGGTTGGCGTACCAATTGGCGCGGTCCGCCGAGTTTTTGGGTATCCCATTCCCCATTCCATCAGATAACATCATCACATCATCTAAAAAAAGCGTCTATCAAAGCATAAACCACAACCTTTTAGATGGTTTTCAATACACACCCATTCGTGCTGTGAATTATTACGCACTATTAGCACTCGGACTTTTACATAAAGACCTAATCAATCAAAACAATTAATACCTTTGCAAACAATGAAATTTGGCGTTGTAATTTTTCCAGGATCCAATTGCGATAACGACCTAATTAAGGTTTTACAAACATACACAACCCAACCCGTGCTTAAGCTTTGGCACAAGGACACCGATACCCAGGGTTGTACGCATATTTTTATTCCCGGTGGCTTTTCTTATGGGGATTATCTCCGAAGCGGTGCGATTGCCAAACTTTCTCCCATGATGCAAAGCGTTGCCGAACACGCAGCAAACGGTGGGTTTGTGTTGGGTATCTGTAATGGATTTCAGATTTTGTGCGAAAGTGGGTTGTTGCCTGGGGCCCTTTTGCGAAACACCAATATGAAATTCAATTGCAAAAACGTATTTCTTACCCCAGGAAATACCGATTTGGTAGCCACACAAAACATCCCAGAGAACCAAGTTTTATGCGTACCAATAGCACATGGTGAGGGTCGTTTTTACTGTGACGCCGATACACTCAAATCCCTAGAAGACAACGGTCAAGTGTTTTTTCGCTACTGTGATGAAAACGGTAACATTACAAACGAAGCCAATCCCAACGGTTCAATCAATAATATTGCGGGAATCTGTAACGCGGGTAAAAACGTGTTCGGAATGATGCCACACCCTGAACGTTGTGCAACCGGATATCTTTTAAACACAGATGGTAAACTTGTGTTTGATAGTTTTATCCTCGGCGCTCGCCCAAAAAACATGCTGAGATAATCGTCGACAGTCTTTCTGTTTATCGGATAATCTAATCAATTGGTCTTTGTTTTCGTTTTTATTACAACATTTTGGGGGTTGTTCGCGTCTACGGTGTATTAGCACTTATCTAATCGGCAGACTATGAAGACAGCGACAAAAAACCACGGCAAAGGATTACCCATTCGCAAAATTGTTCCTAGACAACACACAGACCGCGGAGCTTCACAGAGTGCCGCTGGTGTTTAAATTTGAGTTTCTTTCAGCCTCTCAGCGTTTTCAGCCACCTGAAGAGCATTTAAAATTTCTTGAATATCACCATTCACTATTGCCGATAAGTTATAGAGTGTTAAACCAATTCTGTGGTCGGTTACCCTACCTTGAGGATAGTTGTACGTTCTAACTTTTGCACTACGATCCCCAGTACTTACCAAAGTCTTTCTTCTTGATGATATTGCTTCGATGTGCTTGGCATATTCAATCTCATACAATTTAGTCGCTAACATTTTCATCGCTTTCTCACGGTTTCCCAATTGGTTTCTTTCGGTCTGACAAACAACCACCAACCCCGTAGGAATGTGTGTTAGTTGTACCTTGGTTTCCACCTTGTTGACATTCTGACCACCGGCACCACCCGATCGGCTCGTTTCCATTTTAACATCCGCGGGGTTGAGCTTTACATCTACCTCGTCAGCTTCGGGCATTACCACTACACTCACTGCAGATGTATGAATCCTCCCTTGACTCTCTGTTGCGGGAACCCGCTGTACTCGATGAACTCCACTTTCGTACTTTAATATTCCGTAAGTTCCCACATACGGAACCTCAAAAATTACCTTACTGTATCCGCCAGCGGTACCCTCTGTTTCATCAACTACCTGTATTTTCCACCCTTGATTCTCGCAATAACGCTGATACATTCTAAAAAGATCTCCTGCAAAAATACCCGCTTCATCACCCCCTGTTCCTGCCCGAATTTCTACAACAGCGGGTTTCGCATCCTCGGGATCTTTCGGCAACAATTGAACCCTAATCACCTCCTCTAAGGGCTCCAGCATTGGCTCCAATTCATCCAACTCTTCCTTTGCCATGTCGCGCAATTCTTTATCCTTCTCGTTTTTTAATATGTCTTTAGCCTCTACTATACGATGATACAAATTTTTGTATTGAAAGTATGATTGAACAATTTCTTCCAGATCTCTATATTCTTTGTTCAGTTTGGTAAATCGCTGAATGTCACTGGAAATTTCAGGACTACTTAATAGCAATTCTATTTCTTTGAAATGTGCGTAAACCGCTTCAAGTTTTTCTAACATTATAATTCCTTCTTTTCAAATACTATCCTCTATTTCAAGAAATCAAGACGGAGGCGACCAGGTTTTAAGCTGCAACGTCAAACCATCAAATTCGGCATATTGACTCCCGTGCAACCATTCACCCAAATTAATATATCTACAACCCTCACCCAGATCAATGTCCAAAACGAGATGTCTATGTCCAAAAATAAAAAATTTGGGTTTTTGGGTTTTACAATCCAACAAATACTGTTTACAAAATTGCGTCAAATGCTCCTTTAAATCCCCTAAGTATTGATCTTCTTTGGGGTTTTGTGCAAGACGACTTTTTCTGCTTAGTTTTTGTGCAAAAGCAACCCCAATTCCAGGATGCAACAAAGCAAAGGCTTTTTGCGCAATTTTTGATAAAAAAACCTTCTTTAACCACTTATAAACCTTATCGCCCGGCCCCAGTCCATCTCCATGATGCAAATAACACAAATCTTCTCCGAGATGGATGATAAGAGCATCTTTGACCAAAATAACACCGCATTCTTTTTCTAGATATTCTCCAATCCACAAATCATGATTACCTGGGAATAAATAAATTGGAATGCCTGAATCAGTAATTTGACTTATTGCACCCAAGAATCTTACAAACCCTTTGGGAACAACCTTTTTATACTCAAACCAAAAATCAAAAACATCGCCCAACAAATAAATTGCTGAAGCGTCTTTAGAAATTAATTGAAGCCATGAAACAATAGATTTTTCGCGTTTCAATGACTGCTCCATGCTGGGCATACCCAAATGGAAATCGCTGGCAAAGTATATTTTTTTTTCTGTTGTCAATCGTTAATATTTTATACTCCAGAAAATTGAGACAACAACCGTTTATCATTCACAAATAAGTCCCTAATATCGTTGATACCATATTTCAACATTGTAATACGATCTATTCCCATTCCAAAAGCAAAACCTGTATATTGATTGGAATCTATGTTACAAGCGGCTAAAACATTTGGATGTACCATTCCACAACCCAAAACCTCTAACCAACCTGTTCCTTTAGTCAATCGTCTATCTTCCTCGGTTTCTAATCCAGCCCAAATATCCATTTCTGCACTTGGTTCAGTAAAAGGAAAATAACTGGATCTAAACCTTACTTTGGTGCCTTCACCAAAAAACTGTTGTACAAAATAGTATAAAGTCTGTTTTAGATCAGCAAAACTTACACCTTTATCGATGTATAATCCTTCTATTTGATGGAAGAAACAATTACTTCTCGCGCTAACGGCCTCATTTCTGTATACCCTTCCCGGCATTACCAAACGCAACGGTAATTTACCCTTCTCCATTTCTCTAATCTGAACTGAACTGGTATGTGTTCTTAATACATGTTCAGCAATGAAAAAAGTATCTTGCATATC
>CAZZKP010000060.1:0-11432 GCA_964654675.1 uncultured Bifidobacterium sp.
ACAATGAATTTAAACCGCTTTAAGTCTGCAGTTTGCTTATGGATTTTTTGTTCGATGGGAGCGTTGTTTGCCCAACAACCATTGGGTTTGGTAGTCGGTGATTTGAATACACCTTATTCCGTTTTTATGAATCCCGCGAACGTTGCTTCCAATTACACCAAAAGATTTTATGTCAATTGGTGGGGTACTTCGTTGGATGCGCAAAGCAGTTTTGCCTCCTCATGGAAACACGAATCGAGCAGTTTGCGAATGGATCAGACTTGGATGCCAAAATCGGCAAATCAAAATTGGAGTTTGAATTATTTGAATGAAACCTATGGTCCATCAATGTTTTTTATTGCGGACCATAAAGTGGGTTTTGGATTGGGCATCAAAGCGGTTTCAGGTTTCAATTTCCAAGGGATAAATCCAGATTTAGGGAATATTTTGCGATATGGAAGGTCTGAATGGGATAAGAAAATTGGCGGAACTATCAGACAGCAAACGCCATTTGCCTTCAATACGGATAAATATCAAGAATATTATTTCTCATTCGGTTCTTATGCGGGAGATGCAAATGCGAGAAAAGGGGCTTCCGCTTTTAAATGGGGTGCCAACACCAAACTTTTAATCGGTATGGGGGCAGCTCATTTGAGTGCGAGCAGTTTTGATGTGAAATACAACGGTAACAACAATTTGCATATCAATCAGTTGAATAGTGCTTATATGTATACCGATGCGCAATCCGCTTCCACCACAATGAATGCCCCGTTGGGGTTGAAATTTGGTTCGATGTCTGGTGTGGGAGCAGGTTTTGATTTAGGTTTCATGTATGAGATCCGTCCGGGTATGAAATTGGATTTAAGTTCAATTTCTGGCTGTGAACGTGAATTTCAACGGACTTATAATGTCAAATTCGGCGCAAGTTTAACCGATATCGGATTCATTGCCTACGACGGTTCTAGTTACAAAATTGGGGCATCAAATGTAAATTATACAATGGATTCAGCCTTTGCGATTGGACAGATGTATGGCGTAAACAGTGTAAACAACAGCCCAAATGCCTTTGATCAAATTGGAACAGCGGCGAGTCGTTTGGGTTCAAGTCCAGCCAGGTCCTTCACCACTTACACGCCCATGGCATTTAACATGCAAATGGATATTCGCTCTGGCAAATGGCACCTCGGAGGGTATTGGGTACACAGCCTAAAACCTGTTGATATGCCCGGTCTTCGTCGCTCGTCTTCACTGAGTATGGTACCTAGGTATCAATCTGAAAGGTTTGAATACGGTATGCCAATAAGCTTGGCCAATGATTATTCACAACTTCAAGTGGGCGGTTTTGTAAGGTTTGGTCCAATTATCATCGGAAGCAATAACTTATGGGGACTGGGCAATTTCATGAGAAATACAGGGACGCAAGGGGCCAGTTTCTATATCGGCTTTAGATCAAAAATTGGTGACTGTACGAGGTATGTTGATGAATACGATTTGATCAACATGGATAGCACGAGAAATGATGCAGTATCTGCAGATAGAATCCCCGAGAAAATTGTGCATGATACGGTGGTAAAAATCGTACGTGACACCTTAATCAAAACAGAATTCAAAACCGTCACGAAACGCGATACTGTAGTCATAGTCAAGAACACACCAACGCCAATAAATCCTGCTGCTCAGCAAGCATTGAATGATTGCAAGAAGAGGGAAGAATCCTTGAAAAAGCAACTTGCCGACATTCAATTGAAAGAGGCGGAAGCGAGCAACAAAGCAAAGAACTGCGAAACCGACCTGCTGAAATGGAAAGGGGATTATGATCGGTTGAAGGCCGATGATGACAGAATTCGATTGGAACTTGATAGAATTCGTTTCGAAAATGAAAGATTGAAAGCGGAAAATGCCCAAATCAAGGCGGTTGCTATTACTCCAGTTGACAAGCAAGCCAAGCGCTGCGATAGTCTTTTGCAACTGGAATTGCTGAAAAATCAGAAGTTGTCAATGGATTTGGCCACAGAAAAGGCGAAGTCTAACAATTGTACAAAGGCTTTGGCGGATGCAAATAAGCAAATTGAATTGTTAAAGGCAGAGAAAAAGCGTTTGGAAGATCAGCTTAAAGCAGTGGCAGTGGGTGAAGATTGTACGCCATATAAGAATAAAATTGCCCAACTGGAACAACTCTTGGCATTGGAAAAATCAAAATCAGCGGGATTGTCAGCAGAACTTGAAACGTTGAAAAAGTCGATTTTGGATATCAAACAGCAGTTGACCGCAGAGCAAGCGAAGACCAAAGAATTGGAGGCGAAATTAAAATTGTGTATTCCTAAAGATCAATTGGATAAGGCGTTGTCTGATTTGGATGCTGCGAAAAAACGCATCAGTGAATTGGAAATCGCATTGAAAAATGCATCCTCTGGCAGCGATTGTGGTAAGACGAGAGATTCGTTAAGCCAAGCTTTGATTGATTTGGAATCCAAGAAAAATGCATACGACGCGTTGATGGCGGAGTACCAAGACTGTCAAAAGGCCCTAAAACAGATAAAAGCAGATTTGAAAGCCTGCGAGGATAAATTGGCGGCCGCAGGAAGTAATTCTAGCTCAACGGAAGTGGACGCCTTGAAAGCAGAAATTGCCAAATTACGTACAACGATTACTCAACTCAACGGGGAAGTGGATGCGGGCAGAAAGAGTTTGGATGATTGCCAGAAAGCCATCGATGATAAAGATGCTACCATTAAAGATTTGCAGGATAAGCTGGCTGCGAAAACGGCGGAAGTATCTACATTGCAATCGCAGTTAAAGACGGCGCAGGCTCAACTAAACGATGCGAAAGCGAGATTGGCAAAGTGTGAGGAAGAAAAGGCAGCCTTGAACAACGGAGCGGGAAGTCCTCCGTCGGGTACCGGCAATTCAGGTGGAACTGCGCCTGGAGGAAATGTTCCTCTGGGTGGCGGCAATTAAAAACTGCCGTACAACCGAACGTTGATGCGTCTTCCCGTGAGGTAATCGGGGACGCCGTATCGATTGTTTTGAAGGTCTTTGACCCAACTGTATCCGATCACATTGTTGATGTCGAGCAAGTTAAATATGTCGATGCTTAACCATGCGTTGGTCATTCCCAATTTGCCCACCCATTTGTACTTTTTGGGTTCGAAAATCTTACTAAATCCAATATCAACCCGTCGGTAGGGGGTGATGGTATTCGGGGTTGTCGTATAACGGGCTTTGCCATCCAAATAATAGGGAATTCCTGTACCGATATTCATGGTCAAATTCACCCGCAAACTCGGATTGTTTGGCATTTGATCTTGGAATACTGCGCCCAAATTGACCCTCCTGTCGGTCGGGCGACGCAAGTAGTCGGTAGTTACCGAATTCCCAGTGGTTGCATCATTGTAAGTGATTTTTTCTTTTGTCTGCATGATGCCCAACGTAAACCAACTTTCCAATCCTTTGGTGAACTCTCCATAAATGCGCTGATCAACGCCCCAGGCAAAGCCTGTGGCTGAATTGGTGCCATAATATCGAATCCGAATGTTGTCGAATAAATAAGGAACCAAATCCTGATATCCTTTGTAATAAGCTTCTGCCGTGTATTTGAATTTGCGACCTCCATTGAAGAAATAGCGTTCATAGCCGGTTACAATGTGCCAACTTTTTTGTGCCAGCAATTTTCGGTTTAATACGCCATCAAAATTTCGTAGTTCTCGGTAGAATCCTGGTTGGTGGTAGGCGCCTATGGCCAATTTGTATAGGACATCGGGTTTTTTGGCCGCGTCGGAACGCTGTCTTTCATTGAATGATTTATGGGGTTCCCAACTTAAGCTCATTCGTGGCATTATCAGCATTTCACGATTTACTGTCCAATACTGGGTTCGAATGCCGGAGGTGAGCCAAATTTGCTGACGCTTACTCAATCGCCATTGCCCTGCGATGTGCGCTTTGCCACGGTATGAATTCAAAGTGTTTTTGGCGAGAATATAATTATCGAAAAGTATGCTGTCCTCCATTCTTCCGAAAGGTGCAATGTTATACCCCGCACTGTCATTGTAATACCATTCAGCGATTTTGTCGGCCACGTTTTCCTTGTTCAATCTGATGCTGTAATTCCAAGAAAATGCATCGGTTGATTTTCCCATTTTACCCATATGTGCAAATTGCGTTACACCGGAGGCCATTCTGTTTCTGCCATGATCAATATAATAACCGTAACCCAGGGTTTTCAGCGGCTTACCGTAGGTTTTGGATCCCATGTCACGATCGAGTTGAGACAAATAATACAATCCTTCCACATCAAACACCTCTTGTTCTTCGATGGAAGTGTGATTGAGCATCCATTTGAATTCTGTTTTGATATTTGGCGTGTACCTTAGGGTCAGTGAACCCATACCATAAAGGTACTTGAGCGATTCTTGTCCACCCATACCCACATCCAATTGATATGCATTTTGTATCGTACCAAAGGTTGTACTCCGGCTGGTGGGGTTTAATGTGTAATTGTTATAGGCCAAATTGCCCAAGAAATCGATGAATACTTTGCGTTGAAGTTTGTAGGTTACCTGGGTTTGCAGGTCATTGAAACGCATCGAGTAATTGCCCTTCACATTGAGTGTTTTGGTGAGCAGTGAATTGTTGAAATTGCGAATTCCTAGGAAGCCTGAAAACCGATTTTTTTTCCCGCTGATCGTTGCGCTACTCAGCATTGTGCCAATGGTGGCGCTGCCTTTGAACGTATCAGGACGAATATAGTCCACATCCAACACTGAACTCATTTTGTCGCCATATTGAGCACCAAAACCTCCAGCGCTAAATTTTACTGATTGTACCAGGTCAGAATTGATAAAGCTGAGTCCTTCCTGCTGTCCGCTACTGATCAATTGAGGTCGAAGAATTTCGATGTCGTTCACGTAGATGAGATTTTCATCGTAGTTCCCACCCCTTACGGTGTATTGGCTGGACATTTCATTGCCTGAAGAGGCGCCGATAAATGTTTTGACCAGCGATTCGATGCCGTTACCCATTGAAGGGTTGAGTTGCAATTTCTGGGGTTTGATTTCCTCGAGGAAAGGTCCCCCCTGGGAAATGCGAATTCTCACTTCACCCATTAAATCTAAACCCTCACCAATGGTAATGGTTTGTAGATCGATTTTTGTATTCGGAGCACTGCGGTTGTTTGCATTGTTGGCATTGGAATTCTCCTGCCATCGGTATCCGAAGAGTTTTTCCCCGTTGCGATACCCAAAAATCAAATCACCGGGAAACAAAGTTTCGGAGGGGGTGAAATATCCCGCTGAATCGGTGATGCCAATTTGTGAATCATCCGACAAACGAATTTTGATTTTTCCAAGGTTCGTAGACGCAATGGAACCCATTTTCGGCACAACTTCCCTTATCACTCTTCCTTGCTGAATCGCTTGTTGGGCATTAGCCACAACACTTAACAAGGCTGGAAGAAAAAGCGATAGGATTTTTTTCACGCAAGTAACTAACGCAGAAATCTTTGCGTTATTTGATTAGATGTTTGAGTTCTGAAATGGTTTGGGTGGGATTTGGGCTGCCAAAAACGGTATTTCCAGCGACCAACACATCGGCCCCAGCATCGGTCAATAATTTGGCATTGCTTAAGGATACGCCACCATCAATTTCAATGGACGTGTGTGTTCCTGCTTCAGCAATCATGGCTTTTAGTGTTTTTACTTTTGCGTAGGTGTTTTCAATAAACGATTGTCCACCAAATCCTGGGTTTACGCTCATCAAACAAACCAAATCGCATAGGTAAAGCACTTCTTTGATCGATTCTACTGGGGTATGGGTATTGATGGCAACACCCGCTTTCATTCCGTGATTTCGGATATTGGTTAGTGTGCGATGCAAGTGTGTGCAAGCTTCAACGTGAACCGTTAGAACATGAGCACCAGCCTCTGCAAAGGCTTTGGTGTAGCGATCAGGATCCACAATCATCAAGTGTACATCAAGCGGTTTTTTGGCTTTTGCTTGCAGTGTTTTCATCACAGGGAAACCAAAAGAAATGTTGGGAACAAAAACGCCATCCATTACATCTACATGAAACCAATCGGCTTCACTTTGGTTGATCATTTCGATTTCTTCGTACAACTTGCCAAAATCGGCAGATAAGATGGAGGGTGCAATCATTCCTGGCATGATGCAAAGTTAAGAGGATTATGCTTTCAAAGCCAAAAACAAATCAATGCATTCTTTGGCTTCTTTTACATCGTGAACTCTCAAAATATTGGCACCGCGATCCAAGGCAGCCATGTGCAAAGCCGTGGTTCCATTTAACGCTGTTTCCGGTGTTCCATTGAGGGTTTTCCATATCATTCCTTTTCGAGATACGCCAACGAGCAAGGGTTTGTTAAACTGTCTGAATTTTTGCAACTGATTTAGCAACTGAAAGTTATGTTCGGTTGTTTTGCCGAAGCCAAATCCTGGATCAATAACCCAATTGGCAAAATCCGCTTTGCGATACTCTTGCTTTTTTTGATTGAAATATTCAAGGATTTCACCCATCAAATCATCATAATGCGGGTCATCCTGCATCGTTTCGGGGTTGCCTTTTTTGTGCATTGCAACATAAGCCACCTCATTGTCGAACACCGTTCGAAACATCTTTGGATCATTGTCGCCCGCGGCAATGTCATTGATCATATCGATGCCCAAGCCAATGCAAGCCAAAGCCACAGAACTGTAATAGGTATCAACACTGAGCCATGCTTCAGGAAATGCCCTGCGAATCGCGCGAACAACGGGAGCAACGCGTTCTAGCTCTTCACCAAAACTCACCCTCTCACTGCCAGGTCTTGTGCTTTGACCCCCGATGTCAATGATTGCAGCCCCCGCTTCAAGCATCGCACCGGCCATATCAACGGATTCTTGTTCCGATTGAACCCGACTTTTCCCATAGAAAGAATCGGGTGTTGTATTGAGAATGCCCATGATTGCGGGCGTGGTCAAAAACAGTTTTTTTTCTTTTGAAAGTAGGAACATGGTCTTATTTGATCACTTCCTTAGGATTGCCAACCATCAATTCTGGGCGAACCCATTCGTTGAATTGCTCTTCGGTTAACAGTCCAAGTGCCAACGACGCTTCCTTTAAGGTCAAATTTTCTTTGTGTGCTTTCTTCGCGATTTTCGCCGCATTTTCGTAGCCAATGTGCGTATTCAATGCAGTCACCAACATCAAGCTTTGGTCAACCAATCGCTGAATATTTCCCAGATTTGGTTCGATACCCACTGCACAGTTGTCGTTAAAGCTTAAGCAAGCCTGACCCAACAAACGAGCGCTTTGCAACATGTTTGCGGCGATTACGGGTTTGAAAACGTTCAATTCGAAGTGGCCTTGTGATGCTGCGAATGAAATGGCGACATCATTTCCCAAAATTTGGGCACAAACCATTGTCAATGCTTCGGGTTGGGTTGGATTCACCTTTCCGGGCATGATGGAGCTGCCTGGTTCGTTTTCTGGAATATTGATTTCACCAATGCCGCTGCGAGGACCTGAACTCAACATACGAATATCATTTGCGATTTTGAAACAACTCATGGCCGTGCGTTTGATGGCTCCATGCAATTCTACCATCGCATCGTGGGCTGCCAAAGCTTCAAACTTGTTTGGTGCGGTTACAAATGGCAAAGCAGTTTCTTCGGCGATGTATTTTGCTACCAATTCTGAATATCCCGCCGGAGTATTTAAACCGGTTCCAACAGCGGTGCCCCCCAAAGCCAATTCGGCTGCAGTTGGCAATGCGCGGTTTATTGCATTCACCCCGTTTTCCAATTGTTGAACATAGGCACTAAACTCCTGCCCAAGGGTTAATGGGGTAGCATCCATGAAATGAGTGCGACCGATTTTCACGATGTTCTCAAATTCGCGGGCTTTGTGCTTTAATGTGGTTTTCAACGCTTGAATTCCAGGCAATGTATAATCCACCACTTGCTTGAATACCGCAATACTCATGGCTGTAGGGAAGGTGTCGTTTGAACTCTGACTCTTATTTACGTCATCATTTGGGTGTAAAACCTTCTTTTCGTCTTCCAACTTTCCACCACTCAAAATGTGCGCGCGGTTGGCGATCACTTCGTTGACGTTCATGTTGCTCTGCGTACCAGAGCCTGTTTGCCATATTACCAAAGGGAATTCTGCGTCCAATTTGCCTGCTATGATTTCGTCGCAAACGGTACAGATTAGGTCACATTTTTCGGCCGACAATACACCCAAGTCACGGTTGGTGAGAGCCGCACTTTTTTTCAATATTCCAAACGCACGTATGATTTCCACTGGCATACTGCCTTCGGGTCCAATTTTGAAATTGTTTCTGCTTCGTTCAGTTTGGGCGCCCCATAATGCATTGGCGGGGACTTTTACTTCACCCATGGTGTCGTGTTCTATGCGATACTGTGTCATAATATTTTACAAAGATAAAACCCCCAAGCCACACTTGCGAAACTGAATATACCCCGCATCGTTATAAAAAAGTAGACAGCGAATTGTTTTCGTTCATAAAGCGAAACGTCCATTTACAAAAGCCCAACTATCTTTGCCCATATATGTCAGAAAAGAAATTGCTCGACGCACTCAGTTATCACGCAGACGGAAGGCCTGGAAAAATAGAGGTCATATCTACCAAGCCCACACAAACACAATTCGATTTGGCTTTGGCATATTCACCCGGTGTGGCGGAACCCTGTTTGGCGATTGCTGAAAACGTTGACGACGTATATAAGTACACGGCCAAGGGGAATTTGGTTGCCGTGATTTCGAATGGTACGGCGGTGTTGGGCCTTGGTGATATTGGACCCGAAGCATCTAAACCGGTGATGGAAGGCAAGGGCGTTTTGTTCAAAATTTTTGCGGATATCGACGTATTTGACATCGAATTGAATTGTAAGGATGTGGATCATTTTGTGGAGACTGTGAAGGCCATGGAACCCACTTTTGGAGGTATCAATCTCGAAGATATTAAGGCCCCTGAGAGTTTTGAAATCGAGGAGAGATTGAAAGAGGCGTTAAATATTCCAATCATGCATGATGATCAACATGGGACCGCCATTATTTCAGCGGCTGGTTTAATCAATGCACTGCGATTGGTTGAAAAAGAGTTGAGCGAGGTTCGCATCGTCGTAAATGGCGCAGGTGCATCGGCCATTGCTTGTACCAAATTGTTCGTTTCATTGGGTGCAGACAAAAAGAATATCGTCATGTTGGATTCGAAAGGTGTTTTGCGTGCCGATCGAACGGATTTGGATAAATACAAAAGTCAGTTTGTTACCGAGCGTGACTTGAATACCTTGGACGAAGCGTTGGTTTCTGCCGATGTTTTTGTTGGATTGAGCAAAGGGAATATCCTCAGCCCTGAAATGATTTTGTCGATGGCGGAAAAGCCCATTGTCTTTGCGATGGCGAATCCAACCCCTGAAATTGATTACCATTTGGCGGTGGCAACACGTCCGGACTTAATTATGGCTACGGGTAGGTCTGATTATCCCAATCAGGTCAACAATGTATTGGGATTTCCATTTATTTTCCGTGGTGCGTTGGACGTTAGAGCCACGGCAATCAATGAGGAAATGAAGCTCGCTGCGGTTCGTGCCATTGCCGATTTGGCGATGCAGCCAGTTCCTGAAAGTGTGATGATGGCTTACAACGAAAAGAACTTGAGTTTTGGTCCCCAATATATTATCCCCAAGCCCATGGATCCGAGATTGCTCACAACCGTGGCTCCTGCCGTAGCCAAAGCAGCCATGGATAGCGGCGTGGCCAAGAATCCGATCACGGATTGGGATGGGTATAATGTACAGTTGCGCCAGCGATTGGGAATCGACAACGATTTTGTGAATCGCTTGATGACCAAGGCCAAAACAAATCCCAAGCGCGTTGTTTTTGCCGAAGCCGATCATATACGCATTTTGAGGGCTGCAGAAATTGCCAAAAGAGATGGTATTTGCGAGCCTATTTTGTTGGGTAACCCGGAGGCCATTCAGAAAATGATGGATGAGAATTTCATCGAGATTCCTGGCGTGGTAATGATTGATCCAAGAAAGCAGGACGAACAGTTAAAGACCTATGGTGAAATGCTGTTTCAAAAACGTAGCCGGAAAGGACTCACGGGTTTTGAAGCCGAATATCAAATGCGAAATCGCAATTATTTTGGCTCAATGATGGTGGAAAACGGTATGGCAGATGCATTTATTAGCGGTTTGACAAGGAATTATCCGATTGCATTGAGACCGGCCTTGGATTGTATTGGGATGGTTCCAACCACACACAGAGTGGCGGGTATGCATATCATGATGGCGAAATCAGGACCTGTATTTTTTGCCGATACCACCGTGAATATCGATATGGACGAAGATTCAGTTTATGAATTGGTCGGACTGGTTCATGAAAGGGTTAAGTCGTTCCAAATTGAACCCCGTATTGCTTTGATTTCATATTCAAACTTCGGAAGTTCAACGGGCAAATATCCTTCGATGATGCAAAAGGTGGTGAAGCGATTACATGCGGATCGACCTGATATTTTGGTGGATGGCGAGATGCAGCCCGTGCATGCGATTGACGGCGATTTGAGGAGCAGAAGGTTTCCGTTTAACAAGCTGGGTAACAAGTCGGCCAACGTATTTATATTCAGTGGTTTGAGTTCTGGAAATGCTGTGTATCAAATCATGAGAAGCATGGGAAATATGGAGGCCATTGGCCCTGTACTTTTGGGCTTCAAAAAGTCGGTTCATATTTTACACCACAGTTCATCCGTTCGTGAAATCGTCAATATGGTGGCTTTGGCGGTGGGTGAAGCGCAAGATAAATAAGGATTTCACGATGGAGACAGGGCCACATATCGAATGTGAATTTATCGAATGGGGATCGGTAAAATATATCCAATCCTTGGCTTTGAGGCATGAAGTGTTGCGCAAACCGTTGGGATTGGTATTTGATCCAGTGATTTTTCCGACAGAAAAGGCGGATATGCATTTGGTGGCAAATCATGGCGATTGGTTGGTGGGATGCATGATATTGTCAACGGTGGGTAACGACATTAAAATGAGACAGGTGGCTGTTGCCAATAAATACCGCAGAAATAGGGTTGGTGCGCGTATGGTTGCTTTGGCAGAGAAAAAAGCCATCGAAATGGGAAAACAAAAAATGGTATTGCACGCACGTGACTCTGCCTTAGATTTTTATTTGTCTCTCGGTTATCAGGTTGTGGGGGACTCATTTGAAGAGGTGGGCATTCCGCATCATCGCATGGAAAAGTCCTTCGTCTAGGCGAATAGAGATTTCCCCGATTTTGGTGAGCATCGACAAAGAATAAACTATCTTTGTAAAACATACATTCATGGAGATATTAATCACGGCCTTTCAGTTTATTTTAGCGTTATCTATTCTAATTACTTTGCACGAATTCGGCCATTATTGGGCTGCCAGAGCATTTGGCATACGC
>CAZZKP010000061.1:0-1098 GCA_964654675.1 uncultured Bifidobacterium sp.
AGCAGTTTCAATTTGTGGCGCAAGCGGGTGAACAGCGGGGTGAGTATCAAGCACCAAAAGCTGCGCAGCGAGGCTGTGAATCGGTTTCATTGCAGTCGACAGAAGTCGATTTCCAACAACAAAATCAGCAAGCGATGAGACATACAGAAAAAGTGCAGGCATTGCTCGCCGCGATCGATGCGAAGCGATATGGTAAGACCCGCAATTATATTTCGGGGAGTGTGAGTGAATTGGGTCCTTATGTGTCGCGCGGGGTCATTTCTACCCGACAAATTTGGACTTATTTGTTGTCGCGAGGGCACAGTTTTGAGGAGGTATTTGGGTTTGTGCAGCAGTTGGCATGGCGCGATTTTTTTCAGCGGGTTTGGATGGGGCTGGGCGATGGGATCAACGCAGACATTCGGGGCGATCAGCAGGGGGTGAAACACACCGCGGTTCCCGCCGCGATCGCGGCGGGAACCGCGGGCATTGAAGGCATCGACGTTGGAATTCAGCGTCTGTTGACTACCGGCTATTTGCACAACCATCAGCGGATGTATACCGCCTTTTTAACGTGTAACCTGGCCGGCGCCCATTGGAAATTGCCCGCCCAATGGATGTACGCCCACTTGCTCGATGGGGATTGGGGCTCCAATGCCCTCTCCTGGCAATGGGTCGCCGGCACCTTTTCCAATAAGAAGTACATCGCCAATCAAGAAAACATCAATCGGTATACAAATACCCACCAACGCGGAACCTACCTCGATGTAGATTATGAACAACTGGCAGGAGCTCCAGTGCCTGGCGTGCTTGAACCCACGGCGGAGGCAGAAGAGGTGCTGCCCTTCTCAGATTGTGATGCGGCGGCTTGGCACCATGCCATTGAAAAACAGGGTTTGCGCCTGTGGGATTCTCAGACTGCAGTGATTGAAAATCGCGTGGTGCTTCACAACTATTATCAGTTGAGTCCTTCCTTTGAATCGGGGATGCCCGGAACCCGCATCCTGTTGCTTGAGCCCAGTGTGTTTGCCCAATATCCCATTGCGGCCCACTGTGTAGAATTTGTGGTGTCGCTGGCCGCTGAAATTCCCGATCTGCACGTGTTTGTGGGCGAATTTG
>CAZZKP010000061.1:1198-11281 GCA_964654675.1 uncultured Bifidobacterium sp.
GTGGTGTCGCTGGCCGCTGAAATTCCCGATCTGCACGTGTTTGTGGGCGAATTTGCCGCTTTACAGACCGCGTTACGGTCGTTTGGAGAAGTGGAGATCGTATACCAAGAGCATCCGTTGAACCGACACTACAAGGGCACCGAAATTCCGCGGGATTGGTTGGCGCCAGAGGTTGAGGGTACATTTTCGTCGTTCTTCTCCTACTGGAAAAAGGTAGAAAAATCACTGCGGAGAGAATTTAAAGACGTTCGCGAATATTAAACAATCAGATGACCACCCAAGAATCTCATATTTCTGGAGCCACGGAATTGGATGGTTTGCCATCGCCTGAGTTGGCAGGGCAGAAGTTGGACGGTGCGGTGGAAAAGCCCCCAATGCAGATTGTTTGGATCAAGCGCGACTTGCGTACCCGCGATCATGCGCCCTTGGCGGCAGCGGAGGCAACGGGATTGCCGTATCGGGTGATATTCATTTTTGAGCCGAGTATGGTGGGGCATGCAGATTGTTCGGACCGACATCTGCGGTTCCAGTGGCAGTCAATTCAGGATATGAATCGCGCTTTTCGGGGGTTGGTTTTGGATTCGGAGGCCAGGAAGGTGGATGTGTTCTGGGGTGAGGCGGAAGCCGTTTTTTCGTCGTTGATAGAGGCGTTTGACGTGCAGCGGGTGTTTTCATACCAGGAATCGGGGATTGAGAAATCGTTTCTGCGCGACAAGGCCATCGCGAAGTTGCTCAGCAGTAAGGGGGTGGCTTGGCAGGAATTTCAACGAAACGGAGTCATACGAGGCATCAAGGACCGGGTAGATTGGGACAAACGGTGGTTTGTGACCATGTCTGAGCCGTTGATTGAGAATGAATATCGCAAGTCGCTGTTCCCCATTGAACAAGTGCCGTTGGAAGCCACCATCAGTACGCAGTTTTCAATCCCTGAGGCGATGCTTTCCATGATGAACACCGCGGCGCCCGGGATGCAATTGGGTGGCGAATCGATGGCTTGGCGGTATTTGCAAGGATTTTTGTCGGACCGACACCGCAACTACCATTTTCACATTTCTAAGCCCCAGTTGAGTCGGGGGTCGTGTTCACGACTTTCGGTCTATATCGCTTGGGGTAATTTGTCGATCAAGCAAATTTATCAAGCCGCCAAATCACTCAGCAAAGAGCAGAAAAATGGCCGAGCGATTACGGCTTTTTTGTCGCGCATCAAGTGGCACGATCATTTTGTTCAAAAGTTTGAGCAGGAGTGTACCTATGAATATCGGGCGGTGAACCGGGCATTTGAGGATTTGGGGGCGGAGAACGATGCGCGGTTATTGCAGGCTTGGAAGGAGGGTAAAACGGGGTATCCGTTGGTGGATGCGAATATGCGGGCGTTGGCGGCAACGGGGTGGATTAATTTCCGGATGCGGGCGATGTTGGTGAGTTTTCTCACCCATCATTTGGACATTGATTGGCGGTTGGGCGTGTATCATTTGGCGCAATATTTTTTGGACTACGAGCCGGGCATTCATTATACGCAGTTTCAGATGCAGGCGGGGACCACCGGGGCTAACACGGTGCGGGTGTACAATCCGGTAAAGAACGGGTTGGAGCACGATGGGGAGGGTGATTTTGTGCGCAGGTGGGTTCCGGAGATTGCGGGACTGCCGAATCATTTGATTCATCAACCTTGGACGATGACGGAGATGGAGCGGGTGTTATATGGAGTGACTTTGGGCGAGGATTATCCGATGCCTGTGGTGGCGTTGCAGGGCAGAAAGATTGCGATGGTGGCGCGGATATACGAGATGCGGAAATCGGAATTTGCGAAGGAAGAGAAGGCGCGGGTGTTGAAAAAGCACAGCCGGCCAACGAAGGCAAAATTGGAGGGGAAATCGCCCATCGAAAAGAAGAAGGGAAGGGGTAAGAAGTCGTGAAGGGGGTCAAGAAGCAACATTTGCCGAGCAAGGTTTGTGTGACTTGTGGACGGCCATTTGTGTGGCGCAAGAAGTGGGAGCGGGATTGGGAATCGGTGAAATATTGCAGCGATCGGTGTCGGAAAAACCCCAAATCCATCGAATAATGTACTGATGAGGTGTGGCCCCTTTGAATTGACTACGGATGTCGGGCATTTTTTTCAACAAGAATGGAAAGTTTGCATCGAAGTTTGATTTGAATGGGGTAATCCTATAGATTTGTCAAAAACGAAAAAACATGAAAACAATTTTACTTGCATCGGTATTGGCATTAACCAGCTTTTTTGGAGCGACATCTGTAACCACTGCTGTGGGTGAGGGAGATGCGATTGTTGGGAAATGGTTGAATCAGGAGGGAACTTCGCATATTCAGATTTTTAAAGCGACAAATGGCAGTTTTGCTGGGAAATATTACGGCAAAATCGTTTGGTTAAAAGAGCCTTTGAAGAATGGCAAGCCAAAGGTTGATGATTTGAATCCAGATCCCAAGAAGCAGTCTGTTCCGTTGTTGGGTTTGCAAATTTTGAAGGATTTTGTGTACGATGCGGAGGATAAAGAATGGGAGGATGGAACGATTTACGATCCAAAAAACGGGAAAACTTACAGTTGTAATATGACCTTGGCTGGGAATAAGTTGAATGTGAGGGGCTATGTTGGAATATCGATGATTGGCAGGACCAGTGTTTGGACGAAGGTTCAGTAATTGAATTCGCGGGATTTGGTTCGCCATCGTATTTTTGTGGGATGAAGGGCGAAGGAACCGGAGAAATACGGGTGGTTGAAACCGCTGATGGGAGCAGGACCTTGTATTTGCCAGGTTTGGATGAAACGTATCATTCCACCCATGGGGCTGTGACAGAATCGCGCCATGTGTACATTGAAAAGGGCTTAGATTTTTGGAGGGAGGCGCATCCTGAGGCAAAGGAGTTGACCGTGTTTGAGATGGGTTTGGGTACGGGTACCAATGCGATGTTGTCGATGGATTGGTGCGTTGCCAATGACTGTTCTATGCGATATTATTCGGTAGAGAAATTTCCGTTGGGGCCGGATTTGATGAGGGAATACTGGGCTTCCAAAGGGGTAGTTGACGTGGATGACTCGGGTATTTTCGATGTGACGCGGCGCAGCGATGCGTTGCATGCTACGGCTTGGGAGCAATGGATTGAGATTCCTCTGGGGCGGGGTGGTTTTGCGGTTTTTAAGCACAAATCAGACATACGGAATGCGGTAATTCCATCGGAGATTGATGTGGTATTTTGGGATGCTTTTGGACCCAAAAAACAGGAAGGCGTTTGGGGCGTAGAATTGTTTCAACCCATTTTTGCTGCGATGCAAGTGGGCGGCATTTTTGTAACCTATTCTGCCTCAGGCGATGTAAAACGGGCTTTGAAGGAAGTGGGTTTTGGGGTTGAGAAGTTGGATGGTCCTCCTTTTAAGCGCCATATGCTGCGGGCCATAAAGACGAATGAAAAAGGGCTGTAAATTTCACATTCCGGGTTGACAGAATGACGGGTTTGAACCAAATTGTCTGCATATTTGTTTCAACTATCATGACCTTGCAATTCACCCCTATCGTAGACATACAAGAAGCCTATCAGCAGCAGCGTAGATTGAGCAATCAACGTGAAATTGCATCGCCGAGAGAACGCATCGCGCAGTTGAAGCGTTTGCGAACAAGCATCGCCAAATTTGAAAATGAACTGTTGGAGGCCTTGCAAGTGGATTTGGGGAAATCGAATTACGAGGGATTTCTCACGGAAGTGGGTGTTACCTACCAGGAAATTGACTTTCATATTGGGCATATAAAACATTGGACGGCACATCGCCGAATCTCTACCCCTTGGTTTTTGTTGCCATCGAGCAGTAAAGTCATTCCGGAGCCTTATGGACAAGTGCTAATCATGGCGCCGTGGAACTATCCATTTCAGTTGTTGATGAATCCGTTGATTGGCGCGATATCGGCGGGGAATAGGGTGGTTTTGAGGCCTTCGCCAGAGGTGCCAAATGTGGCGGCGGTGATTGGGAAGATCATTGCGGAAGCCTTTGCAAAGGAAGAGGTTTATGTGGTTCAGGGAAGCATCGACGAGAATCAGTGGTTGTTGCAGCAGCAATGGGATTATATCTTTTTTACGGGCGGACCGTTTTTGGGAAAGATTGTGGCCAAGGCGGCAGCGGAAAAGTTGATTCCGGTGACTTTGGAATTGGGTGGAAAAAGTCCTGCGATTATTGAAAAGGGTTGTGATATGAAGGCGGCTGCCAAGCGTGTGATGTGGGGAAAGTCGGTGAATGCCGGACAAACATGCATCGCACCCGATTATGTTTGGGTTCATCAGAGCGAAAAGCAAGCATTTATCGATGCCGCTAAAGTTGCTTTGGAGCAAATGTATGGCAGCGATATGTTGTTGAGTCCGGATTTTGGGAGAATGGTAAACGAACGTTCTTTTGATCGCGTGGCTGCGTATTTACAGGGGGCGGAAATTGTGTTGGGCGGAAAAATGGATCGTGCCACGAAATTTATCGAGACCACGGTGGTGTCGGTGGAGGGTTGGAGTTCTCCTGTGATGTGTGATGAGATTTTTGGGCCCATTTTGCCATTGCGAACGTATGAAACGTTGGATGAAGTGATCGCGGATGTCAATTCGCACGAAAAACCCTTGGCATTGTACTTTTTTGGCAGTGATGCGGGTGCAGAAAAGGTATTGGCGAAGACCAGTTCGGGCGGAGTGAGCATCAATGATACATTGGTCCATGTGGCGAACCATCATTTGCCCTTTGGCGGGGTTGGTGGCAGTGGCTACGGAAGTTATCGCGGCAAGCATACGTTTGAAGTTTTCAGTCACAAAAAATCCGTGATGCGATCACCACTTTGGTTGAGTGTGCCCATCAAATATCCTCCTTACAAGGGATTGGGTTTGCTTCGCAGGATGTTGGGTTGATCGTCTTGTTATTGATTTGGCAATCCAATGCGTAGCAAATGTTAATACAAAGTTAACCTATCGTAAAGTTCTCTTAATTTTAAGGTAACACACTAAATCGATTTTTGTGGCATGGTAAATTCCCTGCGCAAAGCTCTTTTTTTGTCATTGGTACTTCTTGTTTTTCAAAACGTAAAATCCCAAACAGTTGTCGCGGATGCGGGCGTATTGGTTGGAAAGGTGATGTCTGAGACGGGACGCACTTTGGCGGGAGCGAAAGTTTTCGTCACGGGTGCTACGGACAGTGCGATGTCTGATGTTGATGGTAGATTTTCATTTCCTGTGCCTGTTGGAATGCGTGTGGTTTTCATTGAAGCGGAAGGGCACGAATTGTATCAGGATACGGTAAGTATCGAAAAGGACAAAGAGTTTTTTCTCAATGTGGTTTTGCAGGTGGTTGAGCGAATGGAAGCTGCCGACGTTCGGGTGAAGCGCAAACCCAAGGAAAATTCTGTAGCCCAAGCCATTCAAACCAAGAAATTGTCATCCCAATTGGTGGAGTCGATTAGTGCTGAAGATTTTTCAAAAACAACCATACGCACCACGAGTGATGCCTTAAAGCGGATTCCGGGCGCGACAATTTCCGAAGGAAAGTTTGCCAACGTGCGTGGTATGTTTGACCGATACAATGCGGGGTATTTGAATGGGGCGCCATTGCCAAGTACCGAGAGTGACCGGAAGGCCTTTTCGTTTGATGTGATTCCGGCGAGTTTGTTGGACAATATTGTGGTAATTAAGAGTGCCACGCCGGATTTGATTGCGGATTTTGGTGGTGGGATCATTAAAATCAATACCAAGAGCATTCCGGATAAATTCACGCAATCCGTTTCTGTGGGATTTCAATACAATTCCATAACTACGGGTAAGCCAGTTCGTACTTTTGATATCGCGGGTTCTGAATATTTTGGTGTGATGTCTTCTGCGAACATTGCTCCCAACTTGGATCCAAAAATGATTGTGGATTACAATCAACCTGTGTTCAATGCGGCTGAAACCAAGAAGTTTAATAACAATTGGGATTTTAATCCTTACAGCGCAAAGCCATCGCCACGATTCAATTATACCATAGGTATTCCTTTCAAAATCAAGAAGATGCAAGCCGGCGCCATGGTGTCTTGGAATTACTCTATGACGCAACGCATGGCCTTGGGAAAGGTAATTACCCGTGATTTTTCGGACAATCGTTTGCAGCGTTCTTTTACAGATAGCACATTGGCCACCAATGTTCAGAATGGTGGTGTTGCAAATTTTGCGTTGAAGATTAACAACAAGAATAAGATCGACTTTAAGAATTTGTACAGTTTAACTTACGATGTGAATAGTATCGTTCGTGCGGGTGTTGCGAGTTATGATGATAACATCACGAGTCAGGCGTTTTCAAATTTTTCTAACTTGAACAGTTTGTATAGCAGTCAGTTGATTGGTTCACATGTGATGGGTAAACGTCAGTCTACATTGAACTGGGTTTTGAATTACGGGTCAACGGTTCGTAAGGTTCCTGATTTCAGGATTGCACAATATTCGGTTTCTGAGGGAGATTTAAGTACCAGGCAAATGGTGATCAACCAATTTTTCAGGGACGGTACAGGAAGGTTTTTTTCGAATTTGAATGAGAATTCATCGTCGGCTTCCGTGGATTACTCCACCTTGCGGAAGACGGGCAAATTGACATGGATATTGAAGACGGGTGCTTACGTGCAACACAGATCTCGGGTATTCAATAGCAGGCAATTTGTTTATGGTCCAATCACTGGGGGATTTTTCTCGCAGGCAGAACCTTCAAAAGACTTGGCAGCGGATAAAATTTCTCCTACGGGATTGTATTTGATCGACAAGACAAGGGACAAGGACGATTACACCGCATTTAGTGCGTTGGGTGCGGCTTATGCGATGGCGGAGAATCAGTTGCCTTTGTTCAAAAAAGCGGGTAAGAGTTATGATTTAAAGGTGATTTACGGTGTTCGTGTTGAGCAGTTCACACAGGTTTTGAAGAGTAGGGAAGCGACCAAGCGAAACGTATATTTGGCAAATCCTGGAACCAATGTAGATTGGATGCCATCCATTACGAGCATCATTCCTGTGAGCAAAAAGAGCAGTGTGAGGATGGCGTATTCTAAGACATTGAATCGTCCCGAATTGAGGGAATTGGCTCCATTTGCGTTTTACAATTTTAGCATCAACTCGGAAATTCTGGGCTTTACAAATTTGCAGAGAGCTACGATTCAGAACTATGATTTGCGTTATGAAATTTATTCCAACAAGGAGGATATGGTTTCGATTGGTGTGTTTAAAAAGCGAATCAACAATCCAATTGAGTTTTCTTTGGATCCTACACAAACGCAGATTCGTACGTTTACCTATCAAAACCAGCGCATCGCAAACAACAAGGGCTTGGAATTGGAAGTGCGAAAGAACTTCGGAAGTTTAACAAAATTGATTGGCGCAAAATGGTTGAAGAATTTTACGTTCTATGGCAATGTGGCCTTGATCAAAAGCGAAGTGAGATTTGATAGTGTGAACACGCGCACATTGCAGGGTCAGAGTCCTTACGTGATCAATGCTTCGTTGTTTTATCAAAATAAAAAAGGTTGGCAGTTGAATGCCAGTTTCAACAAGATTGGTCAGCGTATTGCTTATATAGGTTTGCCTGTTTCATCCGCGAAATTTGGTTTGGATATTTACGAATACGGTAGAAGTGTTTTGGATTTTCAAATTGCAAAAAATATTGGCAAGTCGGGAATGTTCCGTTTGACTTTGGGTGATTTGTTGGCTCAAAAGTCGGTTTTTTATCAAGACATGAACCACAATGGCAAATACGATGCTAAGGAGGTGATAGACGGGGGAGATAATACTTTGATTAGCTTCACCAACGGCAGGACCATGGGTGTGAGTTATACATTTAGTTTTTAAATTTTTATCCGAGAACCAAAAGAAAAGGGGGCCAGCGGCCCCCTTTTCTTTTGTTATTAATTCAATGTTAATGCAATGTGAATGAGTTAACATAAAATTGATGCTAAGTTGAATTTGGTGTAATTGTGTGATATGAAAATTGCATCGAAATAAAACTATGAAAAGAATCTTATTATCTCTATCTGCATTGTTCTGTTTGCTGAATGCAAATGCGCAGGTGATCGAAAAAGTGAACTTCGTTGGGGCTTTGAGTCCAGATGCAAGTAAGGATTGGACCAAAAACTGGACAAGTTGGGATCCAAAGAATGCCAATTATGGTGCTGTAAGTGATTCTACCACTTTGAACGATGCTTCAGGTGAGAAAGCCATTACTACTACAGTTACATTGGATGCTTCTAAAGTGTATTTGTTGAAGAACATCTTTGTGGTAAAATCAGGTGCCAAATTGGTAATTCCTGCGGGTACTGTCATTCGTGGTCGTGCCAACACGGCAGCTTCTCCAAAAGAGTATGCTTGTATCGTTGTAGAGCGTGGTGGTCAGATCGACATTCAAGGTACTGCTTCCAAGCCCGTGGTCATGACTTCAGCAAAGGCTGTTGGGTCTCGTGATCGTGGCGATTGGGGTGGTTTGTTGTTGGCGGGTAAGGCGGTAAACAACCAAGGAACTTCAACTCAAATGGAAGGATTTAACAACGTGAGTTTCGACAACCAGTTGGCTTTCCATGGTGGAACAGATGATGCTGACAATTCAGGAAGTTTAACTTATTTGCGTATCGAGTTTGCGGGTTTCGCATTTGAGCCCAACAAGGAGTTGAATGGATTGACTTTTTGTTCCATTGGTAACAAGACAAAAGTAGATTACGTTCAGGTTTCTTTCTCTGGTGATGATTCTTATGAGTGGTTTGGTGGTACAGTAAACGCAAAGCACTTGATCGCTTACAAAGGAACTGACGATGATTTTGATACAGACTTCGGATACCGTGGAAACGTTCAATTCGGTATTGCACAAAGAGATTCTATGTACTACGACCTTTCATGGTCTGCCGCTTCTGGTGCTTCAACATCTGAGTGTTTTGAGTCAGACAATGACGCTTCAGGATCTGGTAAATTGCCATTGACTTCTGCTGTGTTTACAAATATGACTTGTGTTGGTCCAGTTCCATTGGGTGGATCTTGGTCAACTATGGGTACCACCTCAAAAGGTGCTTTCCGCAGAGGTGCTCGTATCCGTCGTAACAGTCGTTTGTCTATTACCAACTCCATTTTTATGGGATATCGTAACTTCATCATGTTTGATGGTGACTCTACCTTGTATGCTGCCGGTGTTAAGCCAGCGGTTAAGGTAAGCGATGTGAATGATTTGATTCGCAACAACTATATCTGCAATACCTCTGCTGCAGCGCCAAAATCTACAACCAACACAGGTTTGGTTGAAATCAGTGCAGGTTCAGTGGTTGATTCTTTAGACAAATGGGTGCGTTCAACTGTGAACAACAACATGATTGACAAGGCGGCATTCACAGCGGGTACTGTGTTGGTAGATCCACAAAATAAGACGAACCCTGATTTCCGTCCGGTGAGTTCTAATAAGGATTTGGTTGGAACATCGGACAACTATGATTTGGGAATCTACAAGAAGTACGGAACTTTCGTAGTGTGTGATTCGATCACAAGTCAACCAAAGAGCATTTCAGTGAAAACTGGATCAAACGCTTTGTTTGTTTTCAACTACACAGATGGAAATGCTGTATTGCAATGGCAAAATAACAAAGGCACCGGGTTCAAGAACTTGAGCAATGCGGGTCAATATGCAGGTGTTACCAATGATTCATTGTCGGTTTCTACGGTAACAATGGCAAACAACGGCGAGAAATTCCGTTGCATGATTTCAACACGTTGGTGCAAGGACAGCACAAGTGCTGCTACACTGTCGGCCATTTTCAAAGCGTGTTCTTTGATTTCTACCCAGCCTACCAGCTTGAGTAAAGCTTCTGGTTCAGATGCAAACTTCTCTGTAGCTACTTCTGATACTGCGGCTAAAGTAATCTGGCAGTCTGATTTGGATTTGGGAATGAACAATATCCCTGCTGGTTCTGCAAAATACACTGGTGTAAACAGCAAGTCGTTGACAGTGAAATCGGTTTCTATCCGTAACCACACTCAGCCTTTCCGTGCCATTGCTTACACTAACTTGTGTGCTGATACATCAAACGTTGCTAAATTGAGCATCACGGATAGTTGTA
>CAZZKP010000062.1:0-10984 GCA_964654675.1 uncultured Bifidobacterium sp.
AACACTTCTCAGACCATTGATCAGGGTGAATTTGACGTTGTTGATGTTCGGAAAAACTTGGACCAAACCCGCATCAACATCGTGAAAAATGAATCTTACGATGGATTGATTTGAATGAATCGCAAATAATAGATAGGTTACTGATATCAATGATGTTGAAAATAAGAAAGGCAAATAGGTTCGACGTCTGACGGCATGTATTGCGAATGCCAGAAACCAGAAAATGTAACTTTGATGAAAGAGGACGGATATTGCAAGAAATGTGAATCCGAGGTATTCTCTGGTGGTGGAGTTATGAAAATGCAATATGAAATGACTTCCAAGCAACGCAAAAAATAGGGGAAGCACGTAGGTTTCGTTTTCTAGTGAAAATCGCAACAAGCCAAAACATCCCGCCATGAGCAATGTCCAATAGAGAGATTGCATTGTTTTGTGTTTCGCGGTGAGTAGAATTTTGAAAACTATGAAAAGTGTAAAGCTGTAAAAAAACCAATTGATCGAAGTAAAACCATTGATTGGATTGATTTTGCAATAAATAAATATCGGTTTCAAGGAATAACACCAGTAATTGTATAGCAAATGGTGCGCTGAAATGAGTTCTGTAGATTCAAGAGAATCCGCTTGAATAACGTCTGCCGCATAGCCCCAACCATCCCCGGTATGTCCAATCGGAAAAAAAAGCAATACGGTGCCAACAATGATAAAAATTGCAACAATGAAATAACCGATTGCATTTATTGAAAATCGCATAGCAACAAATATAGGGTGTGCTATCTTTGTGCGGTGCAATCGGCTTTAGAGAATCCCATTTTTAAATTAATAGGCAAAACGGCCGATAGGTTGGAACTGCGTGCCTATGTTGTTGGAGGATTTGTGAGAGATTTGTTGTTGCAACGTGAAAACAAAGACATTGACATAGTGGTTGTTGGAAATGGCGTGGAATTCGCCCAGGCAGTGGCAAAGGACTTTGACAACGATTGTAGCTTGAGTGTTTTTCGCAATTTTGGAACGGCCCAAATAAAATTTGATGATTGGATAATAGAGTTTATTGGTGCGCGAAAGGAAAGTTACCGGAGAGATTCAAGAAAGCCAATTGTTGAGGATGGTACCCTTGAGGACGACCAAAATCGCAGGGACTTCACAATTAATTCCATGTATTTATCGTTGAATTGCGATAATTATGGTGAGTTATATGACCCTTTCAATGGAATTCAGGATTTGCAAAATATGGTCATCAAAACTTGTGCGGACCCACAGGTAACTTTTGATGATGATCCGCTAAGGATGTTGAGAGGGATTCGCTTCGCCACCCGTCTGAATTTCAGAATCGAGGTGCAAACATTTGAAGCCATTAAAACCAATGCTTCTAGAATCGAGATTGTTTCGCAAGAGAGGATTACGGATGAAATCAATGGGATGATCATGTGTGAAAAACCGAGTAGAGCTTTCGAAATGATGTCGAACACGGGCTTGTTGGATATCGTATTTCCCGAAATGATGCTTTTGCACGGAATAGAGACACGAAATGGCAAATCGCACAAAGACAATTTTTACCACACGCTACAGGTTTTAGATAACATTTGTCAGTTCACAGATAATCTCTGGTTGCGCTGGGCTGCAATATTGCACGACATTGCCAAGCCTGCGACAAAGAGGTTTGATAATCAGCATGGGTGGACATTCCATGGACATGAAGACAAAGGTTCAAGAATGGTAAAAGGCATTTTTAGGCGTATGCGTTTGCCATTGGATGATAAAATGAAATATGTGTCCAAATTGGTTCTACTCCATTTGCGTCCGATTGTTTTATCTCAAGAAATCGTTACAGACAGTGCCGTTCGAAGGTTGATTGTAGATGCCGGTGAGCATGTCAATGATTTGGTCATACTTTGCAGGGCTGATATTACAAGTAAAAACGAGGCCAAAGTGGAAAAGCATCTCAAGAACCTAGCAAAGGTTCAAGAGAAGATAAATGAAGTGATTTCAAAAGATGAATTAAGAAATTGGCAACCTGTGCTCACTGGAAATCACATAAAATCGCATTTTGATATTCGGGATCCACAGCACATTGGAATGATAAAAGAAGCGGTTCGAGAAATGATTTTGGATGGTCAAATCCCCAATGAAATTGGAGTTGCCATGGAACGTGCCATTGCTGTGGCCAAGGATCTGGGTGTATTTTTAAAATCGGAGGCGTAAGAAATCCATGTAGAGTTGGGATTCGCCTGAATTTCTTCGAATAAAATCACGAAATTCGCACTCTCGTTATGTTACAAATTGCCAATATTAGAAAAAATGCCAAAGAAATAGCTGAGCGTTTGGCTATCCGCGGTTTGAATGGAGATGCTCTTATGTCTTCTGTTTTGGAAATGGACGAAAGAAATCGTTCCAAAAGAACAGAAATGGAGTCGTTACAGGCCAAGGGGAATCAAATTACTTCTCAGATTGGTGAATTGTACAAGACAGGTAAAAAAGCGGAAGGTGATGCTTTGAAGTTGCAAAGTGTTGAGATAAAGGACTCTTTAAAGCAATTAGAAGCCGATGTAGAAATACTTGACCAAGAATTAACGCAACTCTTACTAACCATACCCAACGCGCCATCGATGGAAGTGCCAAAGGGGAAAACGCCAGAGGAAAATAAACAAGTTTTCTTGTGGGGTGAATTGCCTAAACTTCATGAGGGAGCCATGCCACATTGGGAATTGGCGGCCAAATACGATATTATTGATTTTGAATTGGGTGTCAAAGTAGCGGGAGCCGGTTTTCCGGTTTATAAAGGAAAGGGAGCCATTTTTCAACGTGCATTGATTCAGTTTTTTCTAAATGAAGCCGGAAAGGCCGGATATATGGAAATTCAGCCGCCCTTGATGGTAAATGCGGATAGTGGATATGGTACAGGTCAATTGCCCGACAAAGAAGGTCAGATGTATCATGTGGGTGTGGATGATTTATATTTAATTCCAACAGCAGAGGTGCCAATCACAAATCTGTACAGAGATGTAATTTTACAAGAATCGCAGTTGCCTGTAAAAAATGCGGGTTACACGCCTTGTTTCAGACGTGAAGCGGGAAGTTACGGAGCTCATGTAAGGGGATTGAATCGCCTACATCAGTTCGACAAAGTAGAGATTGTACAAATTGTTAAACCGGAGGGTTCCTATGAGGTATTGGAAGAGATGAATCAGTATGTACAAGGACTGTTGCAGAAGTTGGGATTGCATTACCGTGTTCTATTGCTTTGTGGTGGTGATATGGGTTTTACAAGTGCCAAGACTTACGATATGGAGGTATGGAGTGCAGCACAGGAAAAATGGTTGGAATGCAGTTCTGTGAGTAATTTTGAGACTTTCCAAACTACCCGTTTAAAATGTCGTTTCCGCAACGCCGAAGGAAAAACCGAATTGGCCCATAGCTTAAATGGCTCTGCATTGGCTTTGCCGCGGATTGTTGCCGCATTATTGGAAAATTACCAAACACCTGAAGGGATTGTTGTTCCCGATGAATTGGTGAAATACACCGGTTTTACAATGATAAATTGATTCATGATTGAACCATTAAACCTGCCAAAATTTGATTGGGATGCGCCTACATCGTTGGGTGAATTGTTGAATCATGTATTAGAGATACAACATTTCCCTACAGAATTGGCCAAGGTGATTTCAACCATTCAGGAATCTCAGTGGGATTTGAGCTATCGTGAAGGTGGATGGTCGATCAAGCAAATTGTTCATCACTTGGCAGATTCACATATGAATGCCTACATCAGAACCAAACACATTATTACCCAAGATCAATCACAAATTCAACCGTATGATGAAAATGCCTGGGCAAGTTCTCTCGATGCAGGTTTCCATCATGAGGCTTCGTATCTCATATTGCTGGGGTTGCATCAGAAATGGTCCCTATTGTTGCTTGAGACATTAAAGGATGCGGCAAATCAATTGGTCAAAACAATGGAACATCCCGAAAATGGGCGCAAGGTAAGTCTCAGTGATTTAATACGATTGTATGCTTGGCACGGAACGCATCATTTGGAACAAATAAAATACGCTCTGATTGTCAATAATTGATCATTTGTAGTCGCGGAACACTTTCCAAATCTGGTAGGGAACTTTTACAAAATCCGCCCAACCGATTTTTGATCCTTTCACGTCTTTCCAGGTTCTAATTGGTGCTTCAAGTATCATGTTGATCGCGTTTACTCCAAAATTCTTTTTCATTCTCAGTAACATCTCTACATCAAATAACCATGATGTTTTGAATGACTGACCCATACAAATGGGGATAAGATGAGACTTGAATATTTTAGCTCCACATTGTGTGTCGTGCACTTTCCAGCCGAGGCCTTGGCTGATGAAAGTCGCAAATAACCGCCCCGAATAGTGTCTAAAAACGGTACGTTCAATTTTTGAACCCAATCGTGCCACTCTTGAACCCATAATCATATCGGGATCTGTGTCCTGTGCCAAATGGAAAAACCAAGATAGCTCTGACAAAGGCGTGGCTAAATCGGCATCCCAAAATCCAAAATACTTGGCATCTATGATTCCGTTTCCAATGGTTTCACACGCTTGAAGAAAGTTCGGAATGGTGTTGTCGTTTGACATTGCGTAAGCCCAAAGCAGTCCTCGTTGCACAGCGGTGGCTTTGCCATGATTGTCAGAATAACTGAGAATATGAATTCGATTCTGAACTTTTGAATCGCAATTGGAATGCAATTGTCTCAATACATCTATCGTTGAATCTTTGCTGCCATCATTCACGAAAATCAATGTAAGATTTGGATTGTTGGACAATTCCTTCAAATATGAATGCGTATCCAAACGGTCACTTTCGTTGTAACAAGGAACAATGAGACAAGTTTTTTCCATTCCAAAATAGGGTGCCAAATTAGCACCGAAATCCGAAGCAACCTAAGGCGCAGTCAATTGTTTATGTCAGTTTTCACGATTTTTTCTAAAAAAGCGCTTTCGCGAAAGTAGATTTGCAACTGTATGCGGGTTTACCAGAATATTTTAGAAACCATTGGAAATACACCCATGGTAAAATTGAATGCGATTACTAAGGATTTGCCTTGTACCGTGTATGCCAAAATTGAGACAACCAACCCAGGCAATTCAATTAAGGATCGGATGGCTTTGAAAATGATTTTGGATGCTGAAGCCAATGGAGTTTTAAAGCCAGGCGGCGTAATTATTGAAGGTACGAGTGGCAATACGGGTATGGGTCTCGCCATTGCAGCTGTAGTCAGAGGCTATCGCTGTATTTTTACAACAACAGACAAGCAAAGCAAAGAAAAGGTAGACGCGTTAAAGGCATTTGGGGCAGAGGTTATCGTTTGCCCAACGGATGTTGAACCGGAAGACCCGAGGAGTTATTACAGTGTAAGTACTCGATTGGCGGCAGAGATCCCAAATGCCTGGAAACCGAATCAATACGATAATTTGAGCAATTCACAGGCCCATTACGAACAAACAGGTCCTGAAATTTGGGATCAAACGGATGGGACGATTACGCATTTGGTTGTAGGAGTAGGAACTGGAGGAACCATCTGTGGAACTGGCAAATACTTGAAAGAAAAAAATCCATCGATTCAGATTTTTGGCATTGATACCTACGGCTCCGTGTTTAAAAAATACAAAGAGACAGGCATCTTTGATAAGAATGAAATTTATCCCTACATCACAGAAGGCATTGGCGAAGACTTTTTACCGGCGAATGTTGATTTTTCGATTATCGATCATTTTGAAAAAGTCACCGACAAAGACGCAGCCGTAATGACGCGAAGGATTCCGCGTGAAGAGGGGATTTTTGTGGGAAATAGCGCAGGGTCTGCACTAGCGGGTATTCTCCAAATGAAAGACCGATTTAAACCAACAGATGTAGTCGTAGTGATTTTTCATGATCACGGCACCAGATATCTGGGAAAAATGTACAATGAGGATTGGATGAGAGATCGCGGTTTTATTGCGCCCAAAGCCCTTCAAACGGCAACTGATTTGATTCAAGGCCATGCCCAATTGCCTTTGTTGACAGTTCATGAGACAGATACATGTGAATCCGTAATAAGCATCATGCAGAAATACAGTGTTTCTCAATTGCCAGTGAAAAATTCCTCAGGTGATTTTGTTGGTGCGATTGAAGATGCTCAGTTGTACGCAGAATTACTCAAAAACAGAGATTTAATGAATCATCCAGTTTCTGCCATCATGGGGAAGCCTTATCCCATTGTAAGTCATATGGCTACGATAGAAGAAGTATCGACAAAAATCAACAAAGCCAATGCGGCTGTATTGACGATGGATATGGGAGGAAATTGGCACATCATCACCAAACAAGATTTAATTCAAGCCATCGCAAAAGGAAATTCTTAATTGTCACATGTCAGCTATCGTAATAAAAACGCCCGAGCAAATTGAAGGCATTCGCAAGAGTGCTAAATTGGCTGCTGAAACTTTGAAATACTTGGAACAATTTGTTGTTCCTGGAATGAAGACCATTGACATTGATAAAAAATGTGAAGAGTTTGTGCGAGATCATGGGGCGGTTCCAGCGACAAAAGGATATCGCGGATTTCAACACTCTTGTTGCATTTCTCCCAATGAGGTAATTTGTCATGGCGTACCGAATCAAACAGTTCTTGTGCATGGGGATATCGTCAACATCGACGTAACCACGATTCTCGGCGGCTATTATGGCGATACCTGTAAAATGTACTATGTGGGAGAACCCAGCGATTATGCAAGGAGATTGGTTGAAACTACACGAGAGTGTTTACAGATTGGGATGGATCAATGTTTCCCTGAGAACCGTTTAAATAACATCGGTTACAATATTGCTAAACATGCACAGAAAAACGGGTATTCGGTGGTTTATGAATTTTGTGGACATGGCGTGGGTTTGAAATTTCATGAAGCGCCGGATGTGGCCCACATTGCCGATGCCAATACGGGTCCAATCCTAAAGCCAGGAATGATTTTCACCATTGAGCCGATGATTAATGCGGGCAAGGCGAGAGCAAAAGTGGATAGGAAAGACGGATGGACAGCCAGAACGATAGATGGGAAATTGAGTGCGCAATTTGAACATACCATTCTAATTACTGAAACGGGGTATGAAGCGCTAACCGATGTTTATCACGAATTCTAATGCGGGTTTTACCAATTCATACCGGTAATTTTAAATTGGACGGGGGTGCAATGTTTGGCGTGGTTCCCAAGGTGATTTGGAATAAACTTGTCCCCGCCAACGAAAATAACCTTTGCAATTGGGCGATGCGATGTTTGTTGGTTGAGAATGGCAATCGCAAAATATTGATTGACACTGGAATAGGGAATAAGCAAAGTGAAAAATTCTATGGTCACTATGATTTAAACGGCGACCAAAGTTTGTTGGGATCTCTCGCTTTTTATGGCATTACTCCGGAGGAAATCACGGATGTATTGCTTACCCATTTGCATTTTGATCATTGCGGTGGCGCAGTCATAAGAAAGGCTGATTCATTAATCGCTCAATTTCCCAATGCAACGTATCATCTTACAGAATCCCACTGGAATCACGCCAACAATCCAAATGACAGAGAAAAGGCTTCGTTTTTGCCTGAGAATTTTCTTCCCTTGAAAGAATTGGGACTATTGAATTTTGTGGATGAAGGCGATTTGCTGGCCGATTGTATTGAAATAAAAGTGTTCAACGGTCACACATTTGGGATGATAGCGCCGATAATTCAATGGGGTGCTATCAAAATGATGTATATGGCTGACTTAATCCCGGCAGCCGCTCATATCCCTGTGAATTATGTAATGGGTTATGATGTTCAACCATTGGTTACAATGGAGGAAAAGAAAAGCCTGCTTCCGTGGTTAGAGTCAGAACAAATTTGGCTCATTTTTGAGCATGATGCGCACTATTGCAGATCTCAGGTTCAAAGAAATGAGAAAGGCCAGTTCACGCTGAAATGTGCCTCCAACGATTGGTTTGATCTCTGAGTGGATTGTCAACACTACTCCAAACCGTATTTCTTGGTATCTAACGGTTTTCCGGTAATTTCCTCATAGATCATCATAACGGCTTGTACCGCAGTTTGAAAATCATTCTGATTTGTAGCGCGACCCAGTGTTGAAGCTTGAATCCACATATTGTAATTGCTCGCGTCCTTCAACATTTGAAAGGCTTGTGCGCCAATGTCATAAACGCGGTAATCCATTGGATTCATTGCAACCGCATCCTTTAATGTCTCAATGCCGCCATTGATGTCACCTTTACTCAATTGAGCCTGGGCCTTCATAATAAAACCTTCACCATCGCGTGGTCTAGATTCCAAATACTGTGAAATGACTTCAATGGCCTCATCGTATCGTTTGACATTCATCAAATATTGGAATTGTGCAAAGCAAGCTCTGCTATATTCAGGATAATATTTTCTTGCCTCTTTAACCGCTAGAATGGCCTTTTCGATGTTTCCCATGCCAATGTAGGCCGATGATAAGTAGAAGCGCACCTCAGAGCGTGCCGGATCAATCTTTAAATAGTTTTCCAACAACGCGGCGCCTTGGGCGTAGGCTGTGTCTTTTTCTATCGCTTTGATGCCCTTAAAATCGTCGTGACTTGGACGTTCGATCACAATCCCAGATGGGACCCCATCCACCATTTGCTGATAAACCGTTCCTTTGGGGGGGAATTCGCCCGAGGTTAAACGAGACTTATCAAAATAGGCGTTATAGAAAATGCAATAGTCCCAATCTTTTGAACTGCGATCATCGAATCTTGTGTATCCTACATGTACGTTTTTGTCGTTTCGACAATAGTATTTCACATGGTCCATTCCGTAAGTGAGTACTTCGTATTTTCTCTCTGGGTGCTTTCGTGCAACATTTTCGAGGAACCATTCCGTACTTGGACGCAAACTGGCCAAGTAATAGTCCATCTCGTATTCGCCATATGCTTTTGCCGTACCACCGTAAATTTCATTAAAGTAGCTATAACTCACAGGGTGATTTGCAAAAATAAATTTCGCTGGCAAGACCAATAGAGCCAATGCGACCAATGTAGGAATTACGTTTAACTTGGCATGTATTTTCGACAAAAAATCACCAAACCATTGATATCCAATTACGGCAATGGTGACAAAGCAGGGTAGTGTAAACAGAATCTGACGAATACCTCCATACACTTGAGATTTTTGGATGAAGATGTAGACAATTGGGAAAATTGCCGCGAAAAGAATCAAGAAAATTTCATTGGTAAAACGCTTTCGATTGGAATAGATGAACAACAAAAAACACCCCAATCCAAGCATCACCACCATTGGCGTGGTAATGAAAAGATATTTTCTCAAATAGTAAAGGGGTAACATATCTGAGTCGTACAATTTCCCTTCGAACAATTGCCTCAAGGAAACGGAATAATTTGTAAACTCCTTCAATGCTTCCAATGGATTGCTAAACGGCTGGTCAATTCCATAGGGCCACAAAGAAATTCCTAATAGGTAACTTCCAATTCCAACCGTGATGGTTGCGATAAATAAGTTGCCAAATCCTGTC
Organism: uncultured Bifidobacterium sp.; assembly: GCA_964654675.1. Classification (GTDB taxonomy): domain Bacteria; phylum Bacteroidota; class Bacteroidia; order NS11-12g; family UBA955; genus UBA955. The sequence goes on from CAZZKP010000062.1 coordinate 9,543, forward strand.
CACTTCAGTGATTTGAACTGTTTAATACCGATGTGCTCAATAAATTTCAATCCTGCATACATGATGATGAATGCAACAGAAAGTAAACCACCGATACGAACACTGATGCCCAAAGCGGTTCCAAGTACAAGGCCTACAGCATCATTCCATCGGAATTCAGGCCAATTCTGAAACATCCTTATCGCATAGTACAAACTCATTATATAGCCCAAAGCAAAAGGCACATCTTTTGGATTGTTCATCGCTTCACCAAAAAACCTAGGCATCAAAAGCATGATTAGCATTGAGAGCCAGGTAAAGGCCCAATTTCCATGGGTTAAACGACGAACGACCAGCGCAGTAAACAATACGCAAAGGAATCCAAAGATGGAGTTCCACAAATGACGGAATTGCATTTGGTCGTCTACATTCAAATAATATCCCAAGATTGTAGTGAAAGTATCGAAGCTTGAACCGTAAACGTGCATCACACGATCTGGATCTTTTATTGTTGCCACATCCGATCCCATGGTTGGGAATGCTTTGGCCAAAGTAGGCATACGCTGCCCCTTGAGTTCATTCGTGTCAATTGGGATGGACTCTCCAAAAGACTCTAAATAATAATTGGCAATTAGTTTGGAATACGTGTACTGAGTGAATTCATCTCCCGAAATACTGGCGGTTTTACTCATTTGGGTCATAAAGACCAGAGAGATCACGGAAATCAATACAAACGCCCAACGATGGATATTTCTATTGGCCGTGATGAAGTAATTGGCTGACAGTTTCCATTTTTGAATCACAACATTCGAAAATGACATGGGTGTTGCCTGAATTGTTAATTCAAATGAATGTTCTAGGGCTGTTGATTTTCTGCATAGATAAATGAGTTCCGCAATTGATTTTACAAATTTCAAATCCGAGGATATTTTTTCAAGACAATCGGAAGCAATGATGAGGAATTTGCATTGAAAATCGGCCGCGGTAATACCAATCAAAGATTCCGTAATCCTTTTATTTTTGACTTGAGGTTTTGCAATAACATACCCTTTATTTTTCGACGCAAGAAGGGTTAGGCCTTGGTTGATATCATTTGATTTTGGTGATGAATTGCCAGTGTAGACGACCAAAGGAGTTTTGTCTGCAATGTACTTTTCGATCTGCTCGGGATTGGCTTTTGATATCTGGATGAAATCCTCAAAAGAAATGGGAGAGAAGGGAACTGCAGCAGGGTTGTTGTTTGAATGATTGTTCGTAGAAACTTGTTTTGCCATACGTATGGCAAACCTACAAGAAAAATTAATTCAATGTTTGTGGAATTTACAAAAAGCAATACGTTAATCGTTTAAAGTTTGAAAATATTACAAAAAGCTAGAAAATATTGTCAAGTTTGATGTTTATTACATATTTTTGCCGCCCGATCAAAGGAGGAACTATTTCTTGACAAACGAAAAAAATGAACA
>CAZZKP010000063.1:0-10921 GCA_964654675.1 uncultured Bifidobacterium sp.
CCTCTGCTTGCGCCAAATCGAGCTTGCCGTTCAAAAATGCCCTTTGGGTGAATTCCCCCGGGTCGGCCAATCTGGCCCCACGATCCATATAGGCCCTCAACACACGCGACACGATATACTCGCTGCCGTGAACCGAAACTTCCACCGTGTCTTCTCCTGTATAGCTCTTGCCCCCCTTAAACAACGTGATCAACGCCTCGTCCATCAACCCTTCGGAATCATATACAGAACGCAAATGTGCCGTGTGCGACGGTTGATCTCCCAAAGGCTTCTTCAGCAGTGCATCGGTGAGCGCTAAAGCCAATGGCCCCGAAACTCGGACAACTGCAATGGCTCCCACGCCTGCCGCCGTGGCACGCGCTACAATCGTGTCACCGTAAAATACATTTTGATTTGCCATTGTGTTTTTTGCTTCGTTTCGCATTCTGAATAACACCCATCCAGTAGCATCCAAATGAAATGCTCATTGTAAGGCAGTGGTTGAATTACCAAAACGACATCCTATTGTTTCCTACAAAAATAAAGAAAGCCCCGCAGGTTATGCGGGGCTTTCTTCGCTTTATTCTATAGACGATTTATGGTGCTTTACGAATTACGTTTACCGAACCGTTCACCTTGTTAATCTTATCTTTTCCTTTGAATTGATAGGTCAACTGATAGAAGTAAGTTCCCGATGGCACTTCTGCTCCATCATTGTTCACCTTACCATTCCATTGGATTCCAGGATCTGAAGTTTCAAATACTCTTTCTCCAAAGCGGTTGTAGATACGCAATTCAAACAATGCTTGACCCGCAATTGGCACTCGGAAATAGTCATTTTTTCCATCGCCATTGCCCGGAGTGAACACGTTTGCCAACAAGATAAATTGGTTCACGTACACTGGCTTACAAATGGTATCCTTACAACCTGTGGGGTTGGTAACCTCTAGGCAGACCCAGAAAGTATCCGTACCACTGTAAGAAGCACTCACCACTTTGTCACTTCCAGAATAATCCACCACCAAAGGCTCTTTGGTCAATTTGATGTTATTCTGATGGTTGTAACCCCAACGCCATTGCGTTCCGTTGATATCTGTTCGAGTATAGGTGTAATCCGGCGTCTTCGAAGAATCAATTGTGAAATCAGAAACCACTGAATCAACCAAGAAGATGATATCACCCATCACTGTAGGACACCAAGGTCTCGGATGGTTTGGATCATAGTCGGCAAAGTGCGACACCCGAATTTGACCAGGCTTCGTGAAACGCCATGCCAGCTTCTTATTTGCTGTTGTGATCGTATCAATTTGTCCAGTACTCAAATTTTGGAATCTCCATTTGTATGATTTCAAAATTGTATCCGATTTGTCTTCAAAATAGTTACTGTCTCCTACACAAATCGCCATCTTGAGCACAAAACCTCTGACTGAATCACGCGGCAATACAGTGACAACAAAAGCCTTTTGTGATGGAGTGTCAGGGAACGTAGCTGGACAGAATTTACGAATGTTTGGAGGCAAAATCAAAGAGTCATATTGCTCCAAGAACACCCAATATTTACCTGGCTTCTTATAGGTATGCCACAAGAATTGATCTTTTCTGTTGTCGATCTTTCCATCTCCCCAGAACCAAGTCCAATCAGATTTCGATGATGCAGTATCCGTAAGGTTGGTGAACTGCAAACTATCGCCCTCACAAATTGTGATTTCATTGCCCGCTTTCGTGGTGAATTCAAACTTCGGACGTGGTCCAGGAATCAAAATCCAACGACTAAATGTATCCTCACAACCTTGGTCTGTTTTCAAACGATATTGAATCTTAAACCAACCGTTGTGTGAATATTTGTGACCGATACGATCAGGCAATCCTGATTGATTCGATGCGGCTCTCTTGAACAAGTTGTTGGATGAATCACCCCAGTCAATGTACCATTCTTTGATGAAATCACACTGCATTGGCGTTGGACCGTTACAGTTCTTCATAGCCCAATTGCAAGGATCAAACATCTTTGAACTATCAAAGAATTCTATGGTAGAGTTACATGAAGGCACAGTTACGTTCAAACCGAATTTCACATCCAAGCGGGTAATAAACAACTTGCGCGTGATAGTATCCTTACAGCCTGTACTGTCACCCGCGATGTTTCTGAATAGATAAACACCCGAGTCATTCTTGTAATACTTCGCCACGGATCCACCGCCTCCCAAATCAACCCAAGGTGAAATCACAGTACCTACACCGGTACCACCCCATGGCTGACCACCAAAAATGGTGATTGGCTTACTTGGATCATCATCCGCCTTGTTCCAATCCCACTTGGTAAATGGCTCACGATTGGGTTTGCCCTGTGCAGTTTCAGCCTGACGTGTTGGATCTCTCCAATAGTCAGTGAAATCCCATGTTCCAAAGTTAATCGGATCTGGATGGAACATTTTGTACTTAGGCAAAGCCTTTAAGGTAGTTGCTTGGTCTTGACAAATGATACTATCTGGCAAATCCAATTCCATGGCAAAACCAACCAATACTGGGAATGCTGCAATGTCATCACACTTACCGTTGGAAGACGTCATCGACAAGCTAATCAAATGGTATCCAACCCACTTCGGAATGAAACGATACGATGCATAATTTACGCCGCTGATTTTGTTGATTTCCGTAGGACGAATCGTTGAATCGCGATAATGTAAAATTGTAGTACTGTCCTTGTTTGGGATGATATAGTAGCGGATGAATCTACCAAAACCGGTGGTGTCGATACAACCATAGGCGCCAGAGGCAGGTTGACCGATGATCCCTTTGTTATTCCAAATCATCTGGGCAATTTGGGCTCCTGAGAGAGAGAATGGATCAAAACCCCGAGCATCCAAACGCTCTTTCATCTTATCCCAAACAGCTGACACGTCAGCACCTACTTGCCATGCTCTAATCTCCGCTGTCCAAATGGTATCACGCTTGGTGATTTTCGTGCTTCCATCATTCCAAATATCTGTACAAGGCACCTGCACTGGATCTTCTCCACCGCGGGTTTGAACTACGTAGTTATACAATCGTTTTTGATTCTTTCCGGGTACCTTTTGGTATCTGAAATAGTCTTCTTGAATATAACGGCGCCATCCTCTAGAATAGGAAGGACAAGCATTCCCTGTCTCAAAAGACCAACGAAGCGATTTCAAGTCGTCTGTACGCGTTTTATTCCCTGGGATTGGACGAACCACCACTGGATCTCCCTTACAAATCTTACGGATTCCCACAGAATTTGGCTTGGGAATGATGACCTCAAAGGCAGGATCAATCATGGGGAAACAAGCGAACTTTCTATACCACTGTGTATCACTACAAATCGGGCGATCTTTGGTTGGAGGAGAGAAGGTACCTGGCTTGCGAACACCATTGCCCACAATGATACCCACGGTAATACATCCACTTGGATCACATACTTCAGAAGCTGAATATTGCTTAGAATATCTACTTGGAGGGTTACCCGCCATTTGGTATCCTGGATATGGAGGCCCCGGAGGACGAGCACCTGGACTCAAACCACTCAAGGAAACCCAACCATTCGGATTGCAAGTTGAATCAAAGTTAATTTGAACCGTAGAGAAAGTACATCCTGGCTTCAAATCACTCAAAATGAAAGTAATACCGTATTGTGGGTTCTTCGCACCCAAACACTCAATCGCATCTTTCAACAATCCAGAGCCTACACCGCCGGCATTGGCATGAAGCATCGCCAACTGCTTGGTCGCTTCGCTTTCACACTTCATCGGGTGACATGTATCTCTATGATTTAACTTCACATTGTTACACTGAGGAATCTTCGCATAGTACAACTCACGATATCGATTGTAGTTTATAATATAATCTGTACCATAGGTCAATCCGTTGAATCGACCCATTTTGGACATCAACAACATCTTTATCTGCTTGGGCTTCTCGCCCTTGGCCAATCGAATCTTCAATAAGGGCAGAGGCAAAGTATCTCGCCTCGTATACATTGAGAAATTATACGTAATCGAATCCGTTTTGCTCGTCAAACGAATAATATCTTTATCCTTCGCCAAAACTGTCTTAGGCCCTACATACAAAGTTTTGTTGATATAAACAGAGTCCTTGGCACCCAATGTAATGGTAATAGAATCCTCAACCAAACGCTCTCCAATTCCCTTCATCTTGAAGTAAGGAACGTATTTCTTGATTGCATTTTTGTATTTGGTTGTGGCAGCTGTCGCTGAATCAGCCTTAGTCTTTGGCACAAATACGATGGTATCCAACACCACCCATAAAGTATCTGAAGCCCAAACCTGAATCTTCTTACACAATCCAGTGGACGTAATAAATATGGCATCTTCCATTGGAGATGTCTTAAATTTCTCCAACAAAATCAAATCCCACGATTTGTAATAGTGCGTCGGCAATGTGTCACGTGAATATTGACAGTTCACAAACACGTTTTTGTTGCGCGTAACATCCGTTGTACACTTTGGAGCATAGGTATCACTAAAATCCCAAAGTCGTACCGCACAAACACGCTCCCGCTTTAGGTAGTCATTTCCACCACCAGGGGAAGCATTTCCTGCATACACTGAACTTGTACCATTTGAGTTTTTCTCATTTCTCAAAGGCTTTTGCCACACTTGCTTGGGCGTTCCATTTGCATTCTTTTGGAAGGTATGCCCCAAGGTTCCATTCCACTTGTAAAAAGTACTATCATCATCCGTGAAATCACGGTCGTTGTGGTAAAAAGTTGAGAAGTTCTTAAAGTGAACTGTATCCATTACATCTTTTGGACATTGGAAAACCTCAAATTCTGCCAAACGATTACCCATGACTTCGATTGTTGAAGCCGGACCCAGAACGATAATGGTATCAAATGCAGACTTGTTTCCGCAAATCGGGTGTGAGTAAGTCAAATTGATCAAAAATGGGCCAAGACCAGAAAAGGAGTGACTGGTAGTCCAACTCTTGTTGTCAAAGTTCTGTGGTCCTGTGTTTGGATCACCAAAATTCCACAACAAACCGGTTGCACCCACTGGCACCTGATCTACACCAAAGTCAATTTTTGGATCCGAAATACATACGGAATCCTTACTCGCCCAAATTGTCGCTTTCGATTTAAACACCGAGGCCGCCGCCGTCACCGTAAAGGAATCTTTACATCCGTCAATCGTTTCAATTATTACTTTCGAATTGTATGTTCCTTGACCATAGAAAGTCTTTTTTATAGTGGGACCCCAATTCGTACTTGTAGTACCGTCACCCCAATACCAAGTAATTTTTTTGACCTGGCTTTTATCGATGCGTGAAATGTTTTGAATGGTTGCTGTAACACTATCACAAGCAACCGGTTTGTTACTCGTAAAACGCGCACCAATCTTCTCTCTTACCTTTACCGCACCGGTCATTTTGAGTGTATCAACACAACCCCATTCATCCGTTACTTCCACAAAAATATCAAAGCTACCACCACGTTCATCCTTCACTGAAAAACAGAAAGTTTGTGGCATGGTTGGTTTTGTATATTCGAACAATTGACCGTCGCTAATCAAATAACGAATCTTCGCTATTTTTGAACCATTCACGTTGAATGAACTATCGGTAAAACAGAATAAGTTCTTTTCAAAACACTGTTCGTACAAATTTTGCAGTTTCAACTTGATTGTTGGCGCTGTTCTTACCACCAAATTCAACGTAGAAGTACACTTCGTACCATTGATCGTGGTGATGTAGGTCACCGTTTTGTTTCCCGCAGTTTTGAATGCAAAATTCAAGTTTTTCAAGCCTGTTTGCGATCCTTCTCCGTTGAAATCCCAGTCATGGGTTGTACCAGCCGCCGCACCATAAAAACTCACAGGAGTTCCCACGCACGGTGATCCGCTGTACTGAATGGTACACTGCGCCGCAGTGTCGCCAATCATTGCAAATGCAGCCACCAATGTGAGCAGCGCACTTTTCATTATTGTAATAAAACCTTTCATTTTAGGTGAGTTTGCTTTGTGTAATCGGTCAAAAATAGAAATTTTGGGCCAATTTCCCAAGGACTTGCCCCAATTATTTGTGTTGTGTGTAACGTTATGATTGAAATTCATAGGCTTTGTTTTCGATTATTGGTTTGAATTATAAATTAACTTAACGGATTTCCGTGCATATTTTAACGATTTATCGCCACTGTATTTGTAGGATATTACAACTCTGTAAATGCCTTCTGGACATAAACTTGAGCCACAAAATCCTTTCCATTTTGCATCGTATTTGTCCGACCTAAAAATCAATCGGTTATTCAAATCAAAGACGCACATATCAAACATTTGAGGCTGTGCCATGCCAATGTAAAATTCTTCATTGAGACCATCACCGTTGGGAGTAAATACATCCGGAACAAAAATATCCGTGGCATCACCCGTGGGAGAAATTGTAACAGCCAGCCGCTGACTGTCCCTACAAGAAATCATGAGGCCCCGCGCATCTAACACTTTGCGCTCATTGACGAGCTTCAGTTGAAAAGTACGTCCGTGATCCACCCAATATTGATGGGATATGCGTTCAATACCCACTTGATCCGTCAACACCTCAGATCGTTCTCCATCGGCCCAATCAATCCGCATTCGATCATATTTGCCTTCAATACCCAAAGATACTATTCCACCTACGACGTCCGAAATGACCGGTTTCCATTGATTGTTATTGGATTGACAAGGGTTATTGTTCGCATTGGATTGCGATTTTTGCACTTTGTTGGCATTGTCGTTGGGTTTATTCACCGCTTTTTCCTCAACAGATTTCGACGGAATTCCAGTGGATGTATTTAGTGTTCCCAATCCCCCATTCATGCGCATTGACATTTCCCCTCCAACCCCATTTTTGCGTTCAACTTCGTCCTTGCGGAGCGCAGGAATCGCCCTCGTATGACCAGACATTGTTCCTGGTTTATCCAATGCAGAATTTCTTGCATTGTCATCGGAATTTTCATCCCCAATTTCGACATCGTTCTTGGCATCGGTAGCAACGCGATTTCCTGAATGAATCGTCAATCCCGCGGCATTCTGACCCAAATTCTTTTGAACCTCCGCTTTTGATATCGTCCCCTCATTCCCATCTTTCACCTTTCTGTCTATTGCATGGCTTTTCACGATGGCTGAAACCACCAATACTGCAGCAACCACCGATCCAAGTAGGGCAACGCTGGCTTTTGCTGACAAACCGAAAATCGACTTTCCCGCACTTCCAACAGCATTCCCCAATCCCGATGGGACACCTTGCTGGGTCGCGGCCTGATTCAGGCCTTGACCTTCTGTTCCGGTAGCATGCAATTGCTCAACACACTGCTCAAACACCCCGGGAGGAGGCGTGACACCTGCAGAACCCAATTGGGAACGAAAGAGCTCATCGATATGTTTCAATGAATCATCCATCAATTTCTATCGAGTTTTGCTTGCAGCCATTTGCGGGCCTTGAACAGTTGAGATTTACTGGTATTTTCGGAAATATTCAACAGGGCGGCAATCTCTCCATGAGAAAATCCTTCAATGGCATACAGGTTAAAGACCGTGCGATATCCATCAGGAAGTGTAGACAATAACCGCATTAAATCCTTTGTTTCTAGGGGTTGGGCCGCATTCACATCGCCACTTAATCCAAATGCATTTTCAATATCCGTGGTGAATTTCGCTTTATTCTTTTTTAACTGATCCAAACATGCATTGACACCGATGCGCTTCACCCAGCCTTCCAAGGACCCTTGGAATCTGAACTCTCCCGCTTTTTGATAAAATTTTACCATGGTATCTTGTAACATATCTTTGGCATCGTCTGAATTACCCATGTAACGCAAACAAATGGCATACACCATCGGGGCAAAAAGATCGTACAACCCTTGCTGTGCCTTGCGGTCTCCCGCGATACACTCTCGCAACAATTGATGTTCTTTTGGCTCCTGTTGATGTGTCATTCGAAGTTAACATGATCCAGATTTCACCTAAAGAAGACAATGTCCTCCCATTGGTTGTCTGACCACCTAATTTTTTTTCATAATTGATTTCACCAAACCATAACTCGCATCCATCAATACAATTTTGGGGTTCCCATTTCTCTCAATGCTGTACATAGCATCTTCCAATACCTTCACCATTTTACCAATCACCTCATGGCCCAGTTGGAGTGTATTGAATTTATTCACGAAGTCAAGTTCAGGCCCTTCCCAAAGTCCCTCCGAACCGGAATAGGGCACCACTGCGCAGGTTCTAAGCACTTGAATACCATAGAGTAGAAACGACTTTACACCCTCTCTACCCAAGGAAGATAAATCGTCGCTCCAAGCAAAGGCATCGCCCATTCTGCGTCGAAATACCAGGGTCATCCACCCTCTCCAAGCATCCAAATGGGGATTGGTTGCTTCTTTGCCCAATTCTCTCGCCAAATGATAATTGCCTTGGGCTACCTTAGCCAATCGTTGTGCATCGGCCTCCGTTATTTCATCTCTTACAACCAAGGCTTCACTCAACGCGGCATCTTCGATGGGCGCCATCCTGACTAGCTGGGTCCTGGATACTATCGTGGATAAAATATCGTCTACATCCGACCCCACCAACAAAAAGAGGGTTCCTACAGGCGGTTCCTCCAGTATTTTGAGCAAAATATTGCCTTCCTGTCCCAAATATTCTGGCAACCATACCAAACTCACCTTCATATTCCCTTCATAGGCCTTCAAAGACAAATTTTTGATGATGTTACGCAGTTCTTTGGTGGGGATATTCCCTTGCTTATTTTCTGCATTCAGTTGCTGCATCCAATCACTGTAACTCAAATAGGGATCATCCTTTAGGGCCTCTCGCCACTGCGGATACACATCCGAACAAGCCTCCATTTCGCCCTGTTTTTTGGGAAAGGGGAAAGTGTAATGTACATCCGGGTGGGTAAACGACGATAGTTTTCTACAGGTTGGACATTCCCCGCAGCTGTCCAATTCTGTGCGATTTGGACACATTACAAACTGAATATATGCCAAGGCCATCGGCAATCCGCCACTCCCTTCCGGACCCAATATCAACTGTGCATGAGGAATTCTGCCCACAGCAACGCCATGGCGAAGTCGCGCTTTGACTTGGTCTTGTCCAATGACATCGGCAAACTTCATATGCGATGCAATTGCCTCCTGCGCAAGAAACCGTAACCGATGGCAGAAAATGCCACCACCAAAATCGCGATAAACTGACTGTGCGACAATAAGCCGTTGAACAAGAAACCACGAGACACATCGCCGCGATACCCTTCCGTGAAGAATCTGCCTACACCGTAGATCAATGCATAAAAGAAGAACAACTGACCGCCAAAGGCTTTTCCGCGTTTTTGCATCCACAACATCGCTCCAATACTAAAAAACACAATCCCCGCATCCCATAATTGCACGGGGTAAAGCGCCTCGCCCAAGGGCTCGGCGTGCGATTTCACATCAGAAAATATCACACCGTATTGGGGATTTGAACAAACCACACCATGACAGCAGCCAGCCAGAAAACAACCCAACTTCCCAAAACCATGCACAAACGCCCCAGCAATTCCAATATCATCCATCTTATCCCAAAAATCCCAACCTTCCCTGCGCATCCAAACCCAAAGCATCAACAAAGTCACCAAAAATGATCCATAAAAGACAAAGCCGTTGCCCAGATCCGCAAAAAAATCACCCATCTTGGTCCAATGACCCACAGGATCTTCTAAAAAATAAAAAACCTTTCCTCCAACAAACACACCCACAAAACAGATCAATATCACATGGCTAATGCTATCCACGTCCATGCCCAAACGAACCCGATGAATGTACAAATGAAAAAACGCCGCAATTACCCCAACCAAAATACAGAAACCATACCCATAAATTGTCAGTCCAGCGATATGAAATAATTCAGGTTTCATTGTTACAAACCTAAGTAAATCAATCCGATTTATCCCTGCAAATTGGCACGGATCAAAGCGGCCATTTCAGCCAATGACGACTCACTGGGATGCAGCTTCTCCTTGGTAAAATTGATATCATCCACGGTCTGAAGGGGGACCAAATGGATGTGTGTATGAGGCACTTCTAATCCAATCACCGCCACACCCATCCGCTTACATGTCACTGTTTTTTCCACCGCCTTTGCAACAACTTGCGCAAACTGCCATAAAGCGCCCAGTTCAGGGGCAGACAAATCAAAAATATAATCGACCTCCTTTTTGGGAATCACCAATACATGACCCATAACCAAAGGCATGATATCCAAAAATGCCAAATGATGCTCATCTTCGCTAATCCGATGACAAGGAATTTCACCAGCCACTATTCGCGAAAACAACGTTGCCATATCCCTATTAAGCGAAAATCTCTAAGATCTCCAATTTTACCGTACCCGCAGGCACATTGATATTCACGGTTTCGCCTACGGACTTTCCCATCAATCCCTGCGCGATGGCACTTTTGATAGAAATTTTATTTTCCTTCAAATTGGCCTCACTCTCAGACACCAAACGATACACCGCTTCCTTGCCCACATTGTGATTTTTCACACGAACATTCAACATGATGCTCACCTTGCTCGTGTCCAAATTTGAGCTGTCTAACACCCGGGCATTGGCAACCATATGTTCCAACTGACTGATTTTGTATTCAAGAATACCCTGCGCTTCCTTTGCAGCATCATACTCAGCATTCTCGCTCAAATCCCCTTTGTCACGCGCTTCGGCAATGGCAGTTGTGATTCGAGGACGTTCCTCATGCTTCATGATATGAAGCTCTTGCTTCATTCGTTCTAAGCCTTCCTTTGATACATATTGTATATCGCTCATCGTTGGTAGTTTTTAAGAAAAAATGTGCATCAGCGTTAGCCACTGATGCACACTTTACAAATATATAAAAATGCTTGAATTATTCGACAGTTCCCAAACCGATGCGCAAACCAAATGAATGCAC
>CAZZKP010000064.1:0-10839 GCA_964654675.1 uncultured Bifidobacterium sp.
TATCGGACTGGGTGGCCTTTTCATTGCCATAATTCTTACTTTAAGTTACTTTGGGCTTGACACCTACACAAGGCACGGCGATAAAATCATTGTTCCAGACGTCCTTGGCTCAAAACCCTTTGAAGCAGAAGCAAAATTGAGTGAAATGGAGCTTCGAATGAAAATAATCGACACCGTCTACCTCGATAAAATGAAGCCCGGAGTGATTGTTGAACAACTGCCTGCCGCAAACGAAGATGTCAAGTCGGGCAGAATGGTCTACGTGACAGTAAATGCGATGAGCCGGCCAAGAATCTCTATGCCAAAACTCACCGATTGCAGTTTTAACTTGGCCAAAGCTTTACTCAAAAATTCGGGATTGATTCTTGGAAAAGTTACCTACGAATATGCCGAATATGGCAACAATTTGGTTACAGGTCAATTTGTTGGAGGAAGAGCCATTGAGGCAGGTCAAAAAGTACTCAAAGGCACAACCGTCGATTTAACCGTTGTTGACACTGAACTCACACCCACAAAAGATAGCACGGATTTATCCACTGAAATACCATCAACCGAAGATGAGTAAGCGGAAATAAAGGATAAATTGGATTTCGAATAAAATAATTCAAAGGAAAAATCGTTAATTTAGCACTATTGTTACTTCACTTTTGTGGATTCTCCAGCAAATATTGAGTGAACAAAAATAAAAATGCGGGTAAGAAAAGTAATATTAACGTTGTGTATCCTTGCGATTTCCGAACTATCGGCGCAATCCTACCTGCGTTTTTTACCCATCGGAAGTAGGCCGATTTCTTCCGTTAGCAACAACACCGTAGACCAAATTGGTTTAAGCATTTCGGACACACTATCCCTACCCTTTTTTGAAGACTTTGTGCAACCAACGGGTTATCCATCGTCAAAAATGTGGACCGATAATTTGGTTTGGATAAACAATTCATTTCCTGTCAAAGCACCCAATTTTGGCGTGGCAACATTCGACCACCTAAATGCCAAAGGCAACCCTTATCAAACATTGGATAAGCGAAACATGGTTTATGCCGACAGTCTAACCTCTCAACCAATCAATATACAGTTTAGGAGAGTTGGAACTTCTACAATCAATTACAAGCCAGAAGATTCCATCTACATTAGTTTCTTCGTTCAACGTCAGGGTTTGGGAGATGCGCCAGAAATCGACGATACTTTGATGTTGTTTTTCAAAGATATCAACAACCATTGGAAAAGACAATGGGCAATTTGCGGTGGATTTGTAGGCGGATTCCAAGAGTACTTCCTTCCGATTTCAGACTACAAGTACCTGTCACCCAATTTTCAGTTTCGATTCGTTAACTTCACAAAAGCCACTGGGAATCTAAATCATTGGCATATCGATTATATCCGCATCGATAAAAACCGCAGAGCGGGAGAAAAATCCATCCAAGATGTCGGAATCGCGGCCGTATCGGATGGGTTATTCAAAGATTACAACAACATTCCCTATTCTCATTACAAATCAAACATCCAAGATGGGCGGGGAAATGGGCCAAAAATGATTGTTCGAAACCTCAATTCCAATGCCGTACAAACGAGATTTCAATTGAGCATTTACAACCAATACAAAACAAAAGTCTATTTTAAACCATTCACCGCAAGCAGCCGAAATTTGGCCGGAGGACGAGATACCAGCGAAAGCTATGAATCTTTTGCGTACGACACACTCTCCGGAAATTCTCCGCGATTGGATTTCACCTTCAGCGTTGACCCCCAAAGCAACGATGGCACACCCGCTGCATACAGTAGTTTTACGAACAACAATATGGTGCAAGCCTCTCACCCAATCATGCCTTGGTACGCTTATGATGACGGAAGTGCTGAAGGAGGATTTGGCCTGGATTATGCCTATTTGGGCAATCTCAAAGGTCAGTTTGCCATGGAATTCAACACACTAAAATCTGATTCCTTGAGAGGATTGGCAATATATTTCAACCAAAGCCTAACCGATGTATCTGCCAGGAGTTTCAAATTGCGCATTTGGAAATCATTGAGCCCTGTGGGTAGGCCAGACAATCAAGACAAAATTATTTATGAATTCCCAATGGATCGCCCCATTTACAAGGACAGTGTAAATGGATTTGCTTACATTTTCTTCGATTCAGTTTTGCATTTGCCCGCCGGCAAATACTATGTTGGTTGGATTCAACAAATGCCATACGTGTTAAATATCGGTTACGATAACAATTATAGATACCTAGGAAAAGACCAAACAAATCCACACCTATACAGCAATTTACTGGGAAGTTGGGAGTATGCAGGTACCGAAGCCAAAGGAACACCCATGATCAGGATGCTTTTCGGAAATCGAACTGAATATGCATTTTCAACCAAAAAAATAACACCCACTCCGGTGAGCATTTACCCAAACCCCTGTAATGACTTCATATCCATAAACGGAAAAATGCAAGAGAACACGGAATTTGAAATTTGGGATGTTTCCGGAAAAATACAAATCAAATCTCAATTCAATAATCGTATTTTCGTAGGCGATTTAAAACCGGGACATTATATCCTGCGTTGCATTTCACCAAACAACCAAATTTCCTACGCACACTTCATTAAATCATGAGCACCGATATCTCTGTCATTGAATTAAAAAAACGTTTAGACAATCAAGAGTCCTTACATATTATCGATGTTCGTGAACAATACGAATTTGATGAATTCAATTTAAATGGCACCCTCATTCCTTTGGGTGATTTGCCAGGACGATTGGATGAAATTGAAGCATTGAAGGATCAAGAAATTATTGTTCATTGCAGATCCGGTGCCCGCAGCAACACCGCAAAAATGTTCCTTACCTCACAAGGTTTCTCCAATGTACGCAACCTCATTGGAGGTGTCATGGATTGGAAAGCACAATTTGGGGGTTAATCCACCTTTAAACAGTGAAGCCAAAACATACAATTGGCAGCATTTTTCTTTGCCTTTTACTCTGGGCTTTGTCAACAATTTGGGGATGTAACGGCGTCCTAAACAACTCCACAAATCAATCTGCACAGCCCTTCAGAAACCTCGGAGATTCTGCAACTTATGTAGGAATAAACGCCTGCAAAGGTTGTCATTCCGACAAACATAGCACTTTCATTGAAACCGGTATGGGCCAAAGTTTCCATCTTGCGGAACGAAAATACTCGAAAGCGGATTTCATCAATGTTAAGCCTGTTTACGACAAAAAAAATGACCTGTACTACTACCCTTTCTGGAAAGATGAGCATCTCTATATACAAGAATTCAAATTGCGAGGAAGAGATACCATTCACAACAGAACTGAAAAAATCTCGCATATTATCGGAAGCGGACAACATACAAATAGCCACTTTTGGATGGATGGAGAGCATCTATTTCAAGCCCCATTGACTTTTTACACGCAAAAAGGCATTTGGGACTTACCCCCGGGATACGAGGATTACAACACCCATTTTAACCGAAAAATAGACATCGAATGTATGAGTTGTCATACCGGAATGCCACAAACGAAAGAGGGGTCCGTTAATATCTTTACCAAACTTCCATTGGGTATTGATTGTGAAAGGTGTCATGGGCCTGGCTCCCTTCACATCAGAGAAAAAACCGCTGGAATCATTTACAACACCAACAAACAAGCCGATTATTCCATCGTAAATCCCAAGCGTTTGCCATGGAAACTCCAAGTCGACATCTGTCAGCGATGCCATCTACAAGGAAACAACGTACTTAAACCCGGAAAAAAATTCACAGATTTCAGACCCGGCATGCACCTCGATTCAATTTTTACTGTCTATATGCCCAGCATCAAAGGAGACGCCGCTTTTGTGATGGCCGGTCATGCCGAAAGATTCCAAATGAGCGCCTGCTTTAAAGGGTCAAACAAGGGCGATTTGACGAAATACAACGCAAACATCAACTTCACCTGCATCAACTGTCACAATCCCCATGTCAGTGTTAAAAAGACCAACCAAGACCGCTTTAATCAAACTTGTATCAGTTGCCACCAACCCAAAACAAAAAAAAGCAAACATGAAGGATGCAGTCTGAGTGCTTCAACTCGTGGAAATCAAACATGTGTGGGATGCCATATGCCAAGTAGCGACACCCGTGACATTCCCCACGTGAGCATTCATGACCACTACATTTCCAAGACCAACACAAAATCCAACCTTCAAAACAATACATTTTCTCAAGACAAATCCGGCCAATTGCTTGGATTACACGCAGTAAATAATCCACACCCAAGCAACAACGAACTTTTCAAAGCCTATGTGTCGTACTTTGAGAAGTTTGATTCCAAAATGTTGTATTTGGAAAAAGCCAAGGCACTCTACAACCAACCGAGTATCGATTTGGCTTCCAAAATCCAATATCATTATAATTTGAGAGAACATTCATCTATCATTGAACTTTGGGAAAACGGGAATACCGAAAATCAGAGATCTGCCTTACTTCAAGATGCATGGACACAATATCGGGTTGCAAAAGCGTACGACTTGGCAATTCCTAACCAGAGTAAAAAAGCCCTTTTACATTATGAAAATGCCTGCGCAGCGATGCCTTGGAATACAGATTTTACCGCAGAATATACAAATGCATTGGTTAGAGCCAATCGGATAGACCAAGCAAAAGAGTTACTACTGGCCGCCATCAAACATCAACCCAAAAACGAATTATTGCATTTCAACTTGGGCAATTGCTATTACAGAGACAACAACATCAGCGCAGCCATAAAAGAACTTGAAACAGCACGTTCCCTCAATCCCAAATCCCAATCCGTGTTGGTATTGATCGATATTTACTACAAAACAGCTCCTACAAAGGCCAAGGCCTTGTTTGATGACGCAAAAAAATGGGCCAATCCAAAGATTCTCCAAAGTTGGACATTTTGATTGAATCTGATTTAATACCAAAACCCATCAAATTGATTTCAAGTTGAAACCATCGGGCTGAAAATTTGTATTTTTGTAGTACATGCTAGACAAATTCGGAATCGCCAAAAGAATCGCTCAAGAATTGCGCGATGGTTATTATGTCAATCTGGGAATAGGTATCCCAACATTGGTAGCCAATTATATCCCCGAAGGCATGGAAGTGGTTCTGCAATCAGAAAATGGACTTCTCGGCATGGGAGCCTTTCCCTTTGAGGGCGAGGAGGACGCGGATTTGATAAATGCTGGAAAGCAAACTGTAACCATGGTAAAAGGGGCAAGCATTTTTGATAGCGCCACGAGCTTCGGCATGATCCGAGCAGGGAAAGTAGATTTGACCGTTTTGGGGGCAATGGAAGTGAGCGACAACGGAGATATCGCGAATTGGAAAATCCCAGGAAAAATGGTGAAAGGCATGGGCGGTGCAATGGATTTGGTTGCTTCGGCAAAAAATATCATTGTAGCAATGCAACACACCAACAAAGCGGGTGAAAGCAAACTTCTTCCTCAATGCTCCCTACCCATCACTGGATTGGGTTGCGTAAAAAAGGTCGTTACAGAGTTGGGTGTTTTCGATATCACCGATAGAGGATTTGAACTCAAGGAACTAGCCCCTGGTGTTACCGTTGAAGAAGTAAAAGCGAAAACCCTAGGCAGGCTGATAATTGAGGGAGAAATCAAAACAGTGAACGTGTAAAAAAACACGCATCCCCTAACTCCCTGTATTGTATTTTTTGTTTTTGCTTTGTGCAAATAACTGATTTTTCTTGTATCGCTTTAGGACGAAGTAGGAGGCAAGAAAAACAATGGCAGTAATAATATACTCCCACATCATCAATTGCTGTTTAAATGTTTCTACCGAAATCGCCTTCGCATTGGCCGCAATAGTATCCATAATCTGAGAACACAAAGGTAGTGAAATCAAAGACCCATTGAAATGAAAATTTTCATCCCACCCATGTGGCAGGTGCGGAAAATGCAATGTAAATTGCGGGTATGTCAGTCAATCAGTATATTCAAGAAAACCAAGACCGCTTCCTCAATGAATTATTTGACCTTCTACGCATTCCAAGCATCAGCGCCGACCCAGCCTTTGCCGGTGATGTAAGAAAGTGTGCGGAAACAGTTGCCGACCATTTAAGAAAAGTTGGGGCCGACAATGTTGTGCTAGAAGAAACAGCGGGTTACCCCATTGTATACGGCGAAAAAATCATCGATGCGTCATTGCCAACTGTTTTGGTTTACGGACATTATGATGTGCAGCCAAGTGTTCCCAACGAATTGTGGGATACACCTCCTTTTGAGCCCACAGTGAGAGATGGAAAGATATATGCTCGCGGTGCCTGTGACGACAAAGGACAGGTTTTCATGCATGTAAAAGCATTTGAAACCATGATGCAAACCAATTCTTTGGCTTGCAATATCAAATTCATGATCGAAGGAGAAGAAGAAGTGGGTTCAAACAATTTGGGCACGTATTGCAAAAACCACAGAGACAAGTTAAAGGCTGATGTTATTTTAATTTCCGATACAGCTTTGATTGCCAACGACATTCCCAGCATCGACGTAGGATTGCGTGGTTTAAGTTATGTTGAAGTGGAAGTAACGGGTCCAAGAATTGATTTACACTCCGGTGTTTACGGTGGCGCAGTAGCGAATCCTATCAATGCCTTGTGTAGCATGATTGCCAGTATGCACGATGAAAATCGCCATATCACAATCCCAGGATTTTACGACAAAGTCGTGGAAGTCTCTGCCGCCGATCGTGAAGCCATGTCAAAGATTCCTTTCGATTTAGAAGATTACAAAAAGCACTTGGCCATCAATGATGTAATGGGAGAAAAAGGATTCTCAACCATTGAACGCACAGGTATTCGCCCAACTTTAGACGTGAACGGTATTTGGGGTGGTTATATTGGTGAAGGTGCAAAAACCGTATTGCCAAGCAAAGCCTATGCGAAGATTTCGATGCGATTGGTTCCAAACCAGAGCAGTGAAGAAATCACTGAGATGTTCCAAAGACATTTTGAGAGCATTGCTCCAGCCGGGGTAACGGTAAAGGTGACCCCTCATCACGGCGGAGAGCCTGTGTTAACTCCCACAGATTCCATTCCATACAAAGCGGCAGCGCTTGCCATGAAAGAAACTTTTGGCATCGACCCAATTCCAACCCGCGGTGGGGGCAGTATTCCCATCGTGGCTTTGTTTGAAAAAGAATTGCAAACCAAAACGGTTTTGATGGGATTTGGCTTGGACTCTGATGCGATACACTCACCCAATGAGCACTATGGAATCTTTAACTATTTTAAAGGCATAGAAACCATCCCACAATTCTTTAAGCACTTCGCAGCCCTCAATCAATAATGGCATTGCTTCAAGGCCCGGTTTATGAAGCCTATCGCTCAGATTTACTAAAGCGATACAAACATTTATTGCGCAGCCTTGGAAAAAACCTAGACCCGGAAAAAACCCGAATGGTCAGGGATGCGTTTGACATGGCTGCCAGGGCCCATGAGGGAACTGTGCGAAAAAGCGGCGAACCCTACATTTTCCATCCTCTTGAAGTTGCCGAGATCGCAGTATCTGAATTGGGATTGGGCGCCACATCTGTGGTTTGTGCCTTGTTGCACGATGTAGTTGAAGACACCGATACCACCCTGGAAGATATTGAACATCGGTTTGGAAAAGATGTCGCCAATATCATCGATGGGCTCACAAAGATTTCTACGGTTTTTGAAACGGTCGACAAAGACCAAAGTATACAAGCCGAGAACTTCAAGAAGATGTTACTCACCCTGGGTGATGACCTAAAAGTGATTTTGATCAAACTCTGCGATCGCTTGCACAACATGCGAACCCTTGGCGCCGTATCGGAAAATACCAAATTGAAAATTGCCTCAGAAACCCTCTTTATTTACGCTCCCCTCGCCCATCGCCTGGGGTTGAATGCCGTAAAAACAGAAATGGAGGACTTGGCGCTCAAATTCACCGACCCTGCAACATACAAAGACATATCGTCCAAACTGGCGGAGACAAAAAATGCAAGACAGAGATATATCAAAGAGTTTATTGAACCGATCAAAGAAGAATTATCAAAATCCGGTCTCAATATATTAGAAATCAAAGGGAGGCCCAAGAGTATTTACAGTATTTCGCAAAAAATGGGAAAACAGCACATCCCATTTGAGGAGGTCTTTGATGCCTTTGCGATTCGTGTAATTGTTGATTCACCCATCAATTTAGAAAAAGCGGATTGTTGGAAGATTTACAGCATTATCACAGATAAATATCGTTCACATACCAACAGACTTCGCGATTGGCTTAGCCATCCCAAAAGCAATGGATACAGTGCACTACATACCACTGTTTTGGGACCAAAAGGTCGTTGGGTTGAGGTTCAGATACGATCGAAGCGCATGGACGACATTGCGGAACGAGGTCTTGCAGCCCATTGGAAATACAAAGCAGGTAGAAAAGACAAGCAGCCCACACCGCAAGACGTAGCCTTTGAAAATTGGTTAGATACGGTGAAAGAAACCCTATCCAACAGTGATTTGAGTGCACTGGATTTGGTGAGTGAGTTTAGAACCAGTCTACTCGGTGAAGACATTTACATTTTTACACCCAAAGGCGACGTAAAATCTCTGCCCACAGGCGCTACCGCACTGGATTTTGCGTTTGCCATTCACACAGAAATTGGGATTCGCACGTTGGGCGCGAAAGTCAACAATAAGTTGGTTGCACTTCACACCGTTTTGAAAAATGGAGATATCATCGAAATTCTGACAACCAGTAAAATTCGAATTCAGAAAGATTGGCTCGATATCGTGAAGACGGCGCGTGCGAAATCCAAAATCAGGGAAGCCCTAAAAGCTGAAAGGACCCAAAGATCCAAACAGGGAAAATTTTTGCTTGAACGATTATTTAGAAAACACCACCTTGACCTGTCCGACAGTAATATCAAGAAGCTCATGCACCATTTTAAGTTCACCATTGGTGCAGAGTTCTTTCATAGTGTTGCAGATGGTCAAATTCGATTAAATAAGGATTTGTTGATTCGCATTATCAAGAAAAAGCAAATCGAAGCGAACTCTGAGACAACTGAAAACAATGTAAATCCCACGATTCCCAAAAAAGGAAAATCCAAGGCTGAACAAATTGTGATCGGAGATGCCTATGAATCCACTTATACCCTTGCACATTGCTGTCACCCCGTTCCTGGCGATGCGATATTTGGATTTGTTACCGTGGGTGAAGGCGTTATGATTCACAGAACGACCTGTCCCAATGCAACTCGCTTAATGTCGCAGTACGGTTATCGTATTATTCCAGCAAATTGGCGTGGAGATGGTTATCAAAAAGCGTTTGAAACAGCGATTGCAGTGAGAGGAATTGATGATGTGGGAATCGTGAGCCGGATTACAGATATTATTTCAAAAGACATGGAAGTCAATATGAAAAGCATCAATATTTCCAGCAATACAGACGGCACATTCGGCGGTAAAATCGAAGTCATGATTTACGATTTACTTCACCTAGAACAACTGATTGCCAAAATCAAGGCAACGCACAAATACATCCAAGTCACCCGCGAAGACTAAAAAAAAGGGCAGCCCATGGGCTGCCCTTAGAATATTTATCAAAAAAATCTTATCCTTCCAACGCAGCAACACCGCCAACGATCTCAGAGATTTCGCGCGTAATGGCTGCTTGACGTGCTTGGTTGTAGGCCAATCGAAGCGCTCGCAACAAATCACCAGCGTTTTCCGTTGCTTTATCCATCGCTACCATCCGTGCACCATGCTCAGAAGCCAATGAATCCAACAAAGAACGATAGAACAATGTATTCAAACTACGAGGAATCAAATCTTGTAAAATGGCTACTTGGTCTGGCTCGAAAAGATAATCGTTTGAAACTGCAGATTTCTCAAGATTCGCTGCTGGAACCACTGGCAACAATTGCTCATTCACCAAAATTTGCGTCGCAGCATTCTTGAATTTGTTATAAACGACCTCAACACGATCATATTTACCCTGCAGATATGAATCAATAATACTCTGCATGGCCGCAAAAGCACTTTGAGAATCTGAATTTTGCGTTAAGTTAACCATATCCAAATTCACTGAATATCCCAAACGTTTGAGGGCTTCTCCACCTTTTTTGCCCATACACATCAATGTCACATTTCCTGCCTGATGTGCCGCCGCATAATCCGTATCCAACAACTGACGAACACGTTTTACCACATTGGCATTGAAAGCTCCACACAAACCACGATCGCTCGTTATCACCAACAACAATACGCGTTTTGCTTCGCGATTTTCAAAGTATCCAGCCAATTGAGCATCATCCGTACTTTCTTGCAAATTCCCCATAATACCCTGAAGTTTTTGGGCATATGGACGCATACGAATGATGGCTTCGCTGGCTTTGCGCAACTTTGTTGCACTCACCAACTTCATCGCTTTCGTGATCTGCTGTGTACTTATGGTAGACGAAATCCTCGCCCGAATCTCTTTCTGGTTTGCCATGGCAATGAATTAGGCAGTGTAACTCTTTGAAATTTCAGCACAAGCAGCATTCAACACAGCTTTCACTGCGTCATCAATGACTCCTTTACGCAATGATTCCAAAGTATCCTTATGCTTTGCGTCCAAATACTCCAAATAAGCCGCTTCAAATTCACGAACCTTATTCACTGGAATATTTCTCATCAAATTTGATGTACCCAAGTGAATGATTGCAACTTGCTTCTCTACTGTTACAGGGCTATATTGAGGCTGCTTTAAGATTTCAACGTTGCGAGAACCTTTCTCCAAAACTGACTTGGTTGCCGCATCTAAGTCTGATCCAAACTTGGCGAAGGCTTCCAATTCACGATACTGCGCTTGGTCCAATTTCAAT
>CAZZKP010000065.1:0-10691 GCA_964654675.1 uncultured Bifidobacterium sp.
TGGAACCCGATTTTTTGGATAGATACCAACGACAGTTGTCGTTGCGTGAGGTTGGGATGGGCGGGCCGCGCGCTTTGCGCGCTGCACGCGTCATGGTCGTTGGCCTGGGCGGACTCGGATGTCCGGTAGTACAATATCTCGCCGCCGCCGGCGTCGGGAATCTCGTTTTGGTGGATTCGGATTGGGTTTCGCTGAGTAACTTGCAGCGACAAATATTATTCACCCAAACAGACATTGGTAGATTCAAAGTGGAGGTAGCCAAGGAATGGATTGTAAGACAAAATCCACAAATTGTGGTGGAGGCTTATACGGAAATGTTGTCTGCGGAAAACGCAAATGCACTCTTGGGTTTGGCGGATATCGTAGTGGATTGCACCGATAATTTTGCAGCTCGGTATCTGATCAACGATGCTTGTGCTTCGGCAAACAAACCTTGGGTGTATGGGTCCATTGCAAAGTTTGAAGGCCAAGTCGCGGTATTCAATGCGCAGATGACGGCCCAGGAAAATCGTGGTACAGAGATCCATGAATCGGCACAGGGGTCTTCCGATCGTTCTTTGAATTATAGAGATGTTTTTCCTAATCCACCGGGACAGGGGGAGATCCAAAATTGTGCGGAAGCGGGGGTTTTGGGCGCTTTGGCAGGCATTGTTGGGTCGTTCCAAGCCATGGAGGTGCTGAAATGGATTTTGGGTTTGGAGGGTCAATTGGTAAATCAAATGTTGACGTATAACGCGATGAATCAGCGCATCGTAAAATTTCAGTTGGGCGAAAATTCTGTTCGAAAGTAGTAACTTTACCCTGAGAAATGTTGGAGAAAAAACCCAAGAATATCTTTGTTGATGGACCCATATCGCCGGTGAAAATTGGCGAGGATATTGCCCATCATCAGAAGAAGACAAACATTGGAGCCCACAGTATTTTCATGGGACAGGTGAGGGCTGATTCGGTGGAAGAGGCCAAGGTGATGGCCATCGAATATACCGCACACCAGGAGATGGCGCTGTCGGTTATGCATGAAATTCGCGAGGCGATTTTTGTCAAATATCCTCTGACCTGTTTGCACATTACTCACAGTTTGGGTGTGGTTAAAGCGGGGGAAATTTGTCTGTTTGTGTTTGCATCGGCGGTGCACCGCAAAGAGGCGATCAAGGCTTGTGAGGAAGTGGTGGAGCGGATTAAAAAGGAATTACCCATTTGGGGCAAAGAAATTTTTGCGGATGATGGGTATCAATGGAAAGAAAATAGAGGATGATTCAAATTACCCATAAATCGAGCAGCTTGCGAAAGGCAGTGGCCCAAGCAGTCGTGAGCGTTTCAAAGGAATCTACCATGGAGGCTGTGATTCAGCGCAGGGTTCCCAAAGGGGATGTGTTGGAATTTGCGCGTGTGGCGGGATTGTTTGCAGTGAAGAAAACCAGTGAAATGATCCCCGATTGTCATCCCTTGCCAGTAGAATTTACCCAGGTGAGTTATGAATTGTCGGCGTTGGAAATTAGGATCTCGGTGGAAGTGCACACAGTGTATAAAACAGGCGTGGAAGTTGAGGCCATGCATGGCGCTTCGGTGGTTGCGCTTACGCTGTATGATATGTTGAAGCCGATTGACAAGGGGATTGAGATTTCAAACATTCGTTTAATTTCCAAGACGGGGGGTAAATCAGACGCTCTGAAACTGTCGTTGCAAAAGATCATGTCCGAGCGGAAAGCCGTGGTAGTTGTTTGCAGCGATTCGGTATCTCAAGGATTGGTAGAAGACAAAGCGGGAATTCAGGTGCAGCAGCGATTGCATGAATTGGGTTTGCAGGTGCTGTCGGTCGTTGTGATTCCTGATCAAGTAGAGGGGATTCAAAGTGCGGTTCGTGAATTTGCAAAACAGGTTGATCTAATTTTGTTTGTGGGAGGAACGGGGCTATCGCATCGCGATGTAACGCCAGAAGCGGTAAGGCCACTGTTTACCCGTGAAATCGAAGGAATTATGGAGTCGGCCAGAAGATATGGCCAAGACAGGATGCCGTTTGCAATGCTTTCACGTGGGGTTGCCGGGATGGTGAATGAAACCTTAGTAATAACGATGCCTGGATCTACCAAAGGCGCAATGGAAACCATGGACGCGTTATTTCCATCCGTCATGCACGTTTTTGGGGTCAAAGACGGACAGAAGCATGAATCGATGGACGAATCGATCAATAAGGCGTAATGTAAAGGTTTTTACGAACGGATTTCTTTTTGTAATCGCCGCGTTTCCAAGCATCAAAAAACTGAATCCAAGCCGAGGGACTTAAATAGTTTTGTGGAGGGGTTTGCCCGTAATAATACATTCTATTTACACGCGATTGAGCCAAATACAATTGACTGGCATTGGCATCGGCGGGTCTGAGTCTAAATTCGTCTTTCATCGCTTCGTTTTCCAAGTTTTTCCGCGCTCTTTCGTAGGCGTCATCAGGAATGTCACTGTGCACAAACTCATTATTGAAAAGTGATTTAAGAGGCATGGCATGGATAAAAATTGCATCCATACTGACGGTGTCTTGGACCATCAATTTCACCACAGAGTATTTGCTTGCGGAAAGGGTGTCCGGGACAATGCTATAGGAAGGGATCTGCTCTACTTGGGTAAAAAATATGGTGTCTCCCTTTTTTACGACCACCTCGAAATGACCATAGACGTCGGTGTAACCAATCATTCCACGTTTTCGTGTTTTGATCGTTACATAGGGAATGGCTTGCAAGCTATCTGATGTAAGGACCAAGCCTGTAAATAGAATGTATGGATTGCTCTCTTTGCCGGGTTGTGCCTGTAATTTGGAAATATTGCCAAACAACATCAACAGAACGGCTGCGAGTAAAGCTTTTCTCATGATTTCAAAGATAAATAAAAAATGCACCACGCGTTAAATTGGAAAGAACCAACCCACCAAAAGCATTATTACTACGATAAAAGGAGTGGGGATTTTTTTGGTGGACAATAAAAGCAGGGTAGCCACAAAGGCGCAAATTTCTGGAAGACAATTTGATGGGTTGATCTTGAGATGTTGCCAGAAAACCGTGTTGATGATAAGTGCAGCGGTAAGAATGAAACCTACGGCTGCTGCAAAAATACCATCCAGGGCATACCGTAGCTTTTCATTGCCTTGAAGTCGATTCCAAATTGGGTAAGCAAAAAACACCATCAAGGTGCCGGGCAGAAATACGGCAATTAAACCAATGAGACAGCCCAAAAATTGATAGAATACATTGTATCCATAAAACTTCATGGCCATGGCATTTACATACACCATAAAATTGAAGTTTGGACCGGGCATCGCTTGCAAGAGTCCCAAGCCGTTGTTGAACTCCGTGGGTGTCAGTCTTTGGTGGTAAACAACGTATTGTTCATGACTCATGGCTACCAGGGTGTTGCCTCCACCAAAACTCAAGGCTCCGATGCGATAGGTATTTTCAAAAAGCACGATGGGATGAGCGAGTTTCAAAAACTCCTCATTTCTACTCAATAGAAAGCCGATTCCCCCCACGACAATGAAAATAATACCAATGGCTGTGAGGTTTCGCCAAACAATGGGTTTGGTTTCTTTCCTTGGCAATTCTGTTAATTGGTATTTGTTAAATTTTGCACTGATTAAGCCGGCAATCAAAACACCAATTGGAAATAATATGGGGTTATTTAGTATGAATCCGATGATGCCAATTGCCACAAAAATGAAGTAATTGAGCGTTGAATTTTTTATCCATCTCACCATCGTGAAAACGGAAAATGCGAGGAAGGCAGCAACCATCGGTTGCATGAATACCAGATGATGGTCGTCCAGAAATTTGGGTGTAAGTGCGATGATGGTCATGATGCTCGCTCCCGGCAAAGCCCAAGCAAGCAAGGATAAAAAGGCCATGATTGGGCCACCTTGTTTCCAGCCTAAAATGGTAATGGTTTGTGTAGTGGAAGGACCGGGCAATATGCTACAGAAGGCATTGACCTCAGTTAGGGTGTCTAAAGTAAAAAAACGATGTTTGTCAACCAGCCTCCGTTTGAACTGTGGAATATGCATTTGAGGTCCGCCGAACGCGGTAAGACCGAGCCAAAAAACGGCTCTGAGGAATTTGATTTGTCTCGCCTTTGCTATCTTTGTATTATGAATTTGAGACATCCTTTTGGTTTCCTTTACTGCAAAGGTCTAAAATTATTTCACATTTGCTTGGCTTTGGGTATCGTTTTTATCATCGGGTGTCATACTAAGGGTGTGAATTCGGAAACCAAATTCGGCCAAATGACTGCAATGTCTGATTCGTTGTGGTCAAAACACAAAGGTTTGACGTCTCAATTTCGGTTTAAGCTGGATGTGATCAAAGAACGGCAGGTCTACATGAAATCGTTCCTCAAAAATTTGAAATTTGTTGATGGGAGCAAGTTGACAGAAGCCGAGAAGTCGGATGCGATTCGTTATGAGGCAGTGTATCGGGTATACAAAGAGATTTCGGAGAACTACACCCACACTGTATTGACAGCAGAGGAGTTGTTTTATGAAATCAAAGGGTTGGAAAAGCAATTGAAAAATGGGGTCTATGGGGATGGCGAGGATGCGAAAAAACTAGACGTTTTCAAAAAGGAGTTTTCGGTAATGGAGAAGAAATTGACAGAAACTGCAGAGAGTGCGTCTTTCATCGACAGGCAATTGACGGGAGTGGAGCCAGGATTTCAGACTTTACAGCCTAAAATGGAGGCCATTGCAGCGCGATTTGCATTTGCGCCGGAGCCCACGGCAGAAGGTCGGGGGGAGACGGAAGAAGAAGAACGCGATTAATTGCGATAGACTTGAGAGAACTTCTCAAAAACCGATTCAATGGTCTCTGGTGTGGGGTGCATTTTGTCGTTCCGGAAAAAAGACCAATCGTTGAGTTCTTCCGTAACAAATTCATAAGAAGGGAAATAGCCGGGTTTTTGTAAAGATGGATTTTCCGATAAACATTCTTGTAGGGCTGAAATGAGGGTGGATTTTGAGGCCAAGTTTTCGGCCAGTCCATCACGGAGATGTTTCACGGGGCTGATGGTGAAGATCAATTCAATTTGGGGTAGGTGGGTATTGATCAATGCACACATTTTTTGGATGGCATTTTTGATTTCTGCCTGGGTTGATAGGGATTTCTGAAATTGTGATTGGGGTAATTTATGACAGTTGCCAACGATTTGATGGGTAGGAAGGTGATGGTAGTGCCAAGCGGTGCCTAGGGTAATGAATAAGTGGCTTGATGTTAGCAGGCGTTCATGCGCATCCGCCGTGGTCTCGTTGATTTGCTGTATCAGTTCGCTCTGATTCGTGCTATGAAATCGATAGGCGAATTGCAGGTGGTGATGGGTTGTGGAATCCGAGGATTTTTGGGTGTAAATCTCTTGGGTGCTGCAAGGTTTGTTTAAAACGATTCGTTCCAAATTGTCTAGCAGTGGCAAAGGGTGAAAAATGGTTCCGAAGGGGTTGGAAATGGAATTGGAATGACCGGAATCAATCATTTTTTTATGGATTTCCTCGCCAAAGCAACTGCCCATAAAAAACAATTTTGATGTATTGTAAATCGATTTATGGGGCTTGAAATCAATGTGAATCCTTCGCTCGTTTCTATCGTTATTGCTCATTTCAGTTGCAAACCAATAGTAAAATTGTGGCATTTGCTTCTTTGAGCCAAAAGAATCATTTCTATTTCTTAGTGAACATTGTATTTTTGTATAGAATGAGAAAATTAATACTGATTGGATTTTGTTTGATTTCGCATGGATTGTTCGGACAATTGAGTGGTTCCTATACAATTGGAGGTACAGCAGGTGCTACAAACTTTCCAGCGTGGTCTGATTTTACAAAAGCTCTTTCCACCACTGGCGTGACTGGCAATGTGTCGGTAACAGTCATGTCGAACCAGACAGTGACTTCAGCAGTGCAGTTCGACCAAAATGCAACCAATCCCACATCGTCGAGTAAAAAAATCTCGATTGATGGAAACGGGAAGACATTAACCGGCAGTTTGACTTATGAATTGATGCTGTTCAATGGCGCGGATTTTATCGAAATAAAAAACTTGAATATTGTAAACTCGGGAACATCGAGTTCAGTTTTGGGTGTCCGATTCACCGGGGGTGCAGACAACAATTCACTGAATGGTTGTATCATCGATTTGTCTGGTATTTCATCAAGTACCAAAGCAGGTGCGGCATACATTGCTTTTGCTTCGAGTCAGAGCAGTTTGTCGACCACAACCTCCAGCAACAACGGTGTTTCGAATACGATTCAGAATTGTACGCTTCAATCCAGTGGTACCAATAGTCCCGGGGCTATGTACGGAATCATAGATCAACAAGGGACATCAGTATACAAATCAACCCATACGGGCAATACTTTTTCGGGCAATACGATGAAGAATTTCTTCAAATATGCCTTCTTTTTGAGATATGTAAATGGCGAACAAGTTTTATCCAACGATATATCAAGGTCTTTGTCGTCCAGTTCCTGTGCAGTGGATACGGCGCTCCATGGGGTGTTTCTGAGTGATGCCTTCGCCAGTAGCCGTTCAAATTTGATTTCCAGCAATGTGATTCACGATCTTCCATACAAGGGGGCCTCTGCGAGTTCTACAACCAACAATGTCAATCGCTTTTGGGGTGTTAGAATATTGAATGCGACGGGCAATGGAACCTATGTAACGAAAGTGGAAAGCAATTCAGTGCTGAGAATTGTGGCATTGAGCAGTTTGAATATGGTGGAAGTGAATCAATCCGGCGTGATGATTGTCAACAAAAATACCATTTACAACTGCGCCACTGACAATGGATATTCTTACGTGATGAATTTCGTGTCTTGCAGTGATTTGGACGTAAACAATAATGTCATTCGAAAAATCGTTGCTGGTAAAAATGGGAAGGCAAATGGATTGTACGGCGTAGATTGGGTGACGATCAAGAATTCTGCATGGACATGGAGCCGTTTTGAAAACAACATTATCGATTCATGTAGCGGGGCAGATCAGGTTTTTGCTGTTTACATGGAAGACGGTGGCAGCATTCAAGTGAATCGGAACCGATTGACGAACAATTATTCTTCCGGAAATGGGGAATTTTACGGTTTCTATATTCAAACGCCTCAAAATTTGACAGTGAGTTCTAATTTGATTGCGAACAATGTGGGATTGACTTCTACTTACAATTTGTATTCAATCAATTGGTACAGTGGGAATAAGTCGGTGTATCTTCAGAATACAATTTATGCCAGACCTTCCACCACGAGCGGACATGTTGGATTCGGCTATTACATAGAGGATGAGTCGGAAGTGACATTCAATGGAAACATACTCGATATGGAAGGCGACCCCAACTCGTATGGATTTCCGGTGAACGTATTTTCCAGCGCGAAATTTACAGAGGTAGATTACAATACTTGTTATGTTAAATTGTTTGGCTCAGAATATTGGGGAATGGGTCAGAATGGTTACACCGATTGGGGAAGTTGGAAATCAAGCGGAATCAATGGACCCAATGAGTATTTTGGCAATCCCCAATGGAATTCGGTTTCAAAACTGGATTTCAAATCGAATTGTTTTGAGAACCAGAATAATGTGCCCACGGTAACGGGTTTGTCTATGGATATTACTGGGGCCACGAGAAATGCAGTTCGTTGCGATCGCGGTGCTTTCGAGAATTTTATGGATTTGGCTGCTGTGAAAACAACCTACACTTTGGCAAGTCAAGTTTGCTCGGGATATACAGGGAATCTGAGTTTTACGGTTAAGAACAATTTTGTGGATACTGCCTACAATTTTTATGTGGCGTATTCTCAAAACGGCAAAGTCACACGTGAAAAGGTAAAGACCAAGATTTTACCCAAGGATTCAGCGGTGATTTCGTTTAAAATGCCATTGAATTTGTCGGCCACAGGATTGACTTCGGTAAAAATGTACATCGACATTCCCGATGACAAGGTTTCGAATGATTCGATGCGATTTAGCACAACCGTTAAACCAGCTCCAGGTGGAGGTGCATTTAATTTCTCTAAGAAGACACAGGTGGGAAACAATCCGGTATATATCAAGGTGAAGCCGTTTGATGTTACTGTGCTATCGGTTCCGGTGATATATGACATTGACCCGCCTCGGGCCTATAAAAACTCGGATTATGGGTCTACAGGTGCTGCCAAATGGAATGCGAGTGTAACGGCCGTGACCTCGGCGGGTAAGTCGGTTACGGGTGCTTCGTTGACACCCCCAAGTGGTTCCAATGGTTTGGAGTTACAGTTTAAAACCACGGATGCCAATTTGGAGGATAGTACGATTACGCTTTTGCTGAAAATTTCGGATTTAACGAATGGTTGCGATACGATACTTAGGCGATCGGTGTTGATCAATCCAAGTGTGACGGTGGATTTTTTGGTCCCGACAAAAATTTGCAATGGCGACACGGTGAATTTCGTCAATAAGAGTACCTACAGGTCGGGCTACGCCGAGAATTGGTGGGACTTCGGTACGGGGAATTTGGATGATACCCTAACCCAAGTGGATGGCTATTTTATCTTCAAGAAATCGGGGAGTTTTGTGATTACTTTGCGGGCCACAACGTCGCCTTATGGGTTTGTGTTTACAAAAAAGGTGACGGTAACGGTGAATGATATTCCCAAGGCCAACTTCTCAAAAGACAATGCATGTTTGGGCAGTAATATCAAATTAACAAATCAAACTACACCTACATCGGCCAAGATGTATTGGGATTTTGGCGATGGCAAAGGATATTCATTGAATAATTCCAGTATTGTCAATGTCTCCTATCCTACAGCAGGAAATTACACGGTAACCCTCAAGGCAGATATTGGCGGTTGTGAGGCGTATTCGATTCAAAAGGTTTATCAATTTGAAAAGCCTTCGGCGGCCTTTACCAAGGATTCCGGCAGATGTGACAATGAATGGTTTACTTTCTCAAATCAGAGTACAATTTCAAAAGGGGCATTGGGCAGCAGTTGGTATTACAATTCGGCGGATAGCAACTCGAATGAAAACAACGGTAAAACCAGGTTCTACACACCGGGAAAAAAATCTGTAAAGCTGGTTGTTAAGTCGGAGTTTGGATGCAAAGACTCTGTGACCAATCAAGTGACAGTTTTTGGCGCACCCAAGGTCGATTTTACAAATACCCAGCCTTGTTCTAGGACGGCGACAGTGTTTAAAAATACTACACCTGCAGTTGTTGGTGGAGTGCCCAGTTATTTATGGGATTTTGGAGACGGGGTGACCTCCAAGGCTGAATCTCCGAGTCATTCATGGACGGCATTGGGAAAAACCAAGGTTGTGTTCTCAGTGAATTTGGACAATGGTTGTAAGTCGTTTTTAGAGAAAGAGTTGGAGGTTTTGCTTCAGCCCAAAGCGGCATTTAGCAATTTGAATCCTTGCTCAGGAGATCAGGTGACTTTCATCAATGAAAGTACAACGTTGAGTGGTAAGATGACGTATTTTTGGGATTTCAGCGACAATACTACATCCACACTGGAAAGTCCAAAAAAGACTTTTGTGGTTAAACAGACGACCAATTACAACGTGACTCTAACTGCTTATTTGGCGGGTGGATGTGCCGATTCAATTACCAAGGGGGTGAGTATCCAGGAGTTGCCAAGAACTTGTGACTTTTTCGCCAAGCCTGATTATGCCTTTGCGTATTATGGTGTGAATTTGGAGCCCATGGATGACAACAGCTTGATTGGCGGTCAGGCAGGTATAGATTATTCTTGGTTGGTGAATGGAGTGGGTGCCAAAACCTCTAAGGATGTCAATGCGAGCGTGAGTTATGATTTACTTCAAGATGGATTGTATACCATTACTTTGCAATCCACGGTTCGCGGTTCGGGTTGCAGTTGTTCCAAGACGAAGCAGTTTCAATTGAATCGTGCCGAAGTGAGTTCGCTCCAAAAAGGAATTTCTGTTTATCCGAATCCGGTGAGTGATATGCTTCATCTTCAATCTACTCCCGGATCCAATTGGGCAAGTTGGAATTTGTATAATTCCGTTGGTGCTTTGGTAATGAATGGGTCTTTGACACCCAATTCTGTGGGTTCTTTCAATCAGTCAATTGTGGATGTGTCGCAGTTGGCCACTGGCATTTATTTGTTAAAGGTTGCGGGTGGATCTGGGGTTTATCAGCAGTCGATTGTGGTTGGCTCAAACAGGTAAGGAATGAATCAACTGAAGGCAAAAGAGAATTTGCACGTCGTTTTTTGGTTGTTGAAGGATTTTGCCTGGTTGATGCATTTTCGGCTGTTGGGAATGGCGATGGTGCTTCCAACAATTGCGTTGGGGATTTGGATAACGGTGAGAACGTATAAATTGGCGAAGGCTACTGGAGGAGTGGCTTTGTGGTCGGACTTTTATCACAATTTGGCCATTTCTTGTTGGATTTTTGGCAACGGGATTTGGATGACAGGCGAGTTCTTTTTTGATGATGGGATTCGTCCCTTGGCGATGCCATTTTTCTTTGCTGGGCTATTGGTTGTAGGGTATTATTATCTATTTGTGGGCCGAGGTAGGTGGTAAAAGTACGATGTTAAATATGAACATGGTTTTGGAGAAGGCCTACTGAATCCGAAGAGTGATTTGGGGTGCATTTTGGTTGTAAACTCAAGAGGGCCGCGCTACGCGCGGCCCTCCCAAGACAAACCTAACCTATGAAAACAACTACAC